>JAIRKQ010000013.1 GCA_031260055.1 Puniceicoccales bacterium | reverse complement strand
CTGAATGACCACTGGAGCATTGCCGGTTCCTATTCCGCAAGGTTCCACAAAGACCTTTCGGCCCATAGCCTCGCCGGCGGCGTTGAATACGCTTTCTAGGAAATGGAAAAACCAGGGGGCTCCTGTGCCTGAACCTAGGCTACCAAAAAAATAAAAATTTATGGGCGACGAAAAGCAGCCCTTTCGCTAAATGGGTTTGCGAAGTAACTCACGGAAGGTACTTGCCCGCTCCCCAAATCTGTTCGGTCCTTTGGTTCCCGGCCTAAAAAAGAGCATGATATTAAGCACAAATCCGACAAGTGTACCACTAACAAGCAGTGCCATCACTATATACTTCCACACAGCTGGCAGTGAACATATCCATGCATATTCATCCTGGAATATCCCTTCACATACGCCACTAAGTCCGATCCAGAGGAGACACCAACCGGACATATTCATGTCGTGTAACCGCTTTAGCTCAACTATAAGCCCCAGATAGGTGCAAAAGATCACAAGTACGATCCCCAGGATCAGTCCCATCTTGCACAGAGTATAGGCAAAGGTCCAATACGAGGCCGCAACTAAGATTGTCACCGCTGCGAATAATCCAACAATCAACAGAAGGCTTAGTCCCAAGTAGCACAAGCGGCCAATTCGTCCCCGAGAGGATAGTAATCTTCCAACTTTCATAGTATAAATTTTTCGAACATAAACCTTCCCAAGGGAGGTAAGTCCTAACAGAAGGTAATTTTCAACAAGCTGTCAATAAATAAAGCAGTCTACTCCGAAAAGAATTCCCAGCCCATCGAAGCGGGAAAATTTCCACAAAAGCACTCCAAGTTTGTTCCATCCATTTCATTTACCCATGAGCCCTATGCCAGTTTCCAGAAACTGTTCCTAGAAACTTTCAGTAGCTTTCTCTCTATATCTTCCCATACCTACGGCACTCTGCGCGAGGGATTTATAAACCTGTGAACAAATTTTTATTCTTTTAACTATTTCTCAGAAAAATATTGATTTATCCCATAAACCAACAAAAGTCTATTTTTCTCTGCTCAGGTGGCGGAATGGTAGACGCTGAGGACTTAAAATCCTTTGGCCGTAAGGCCGTGCGGGTTCGAGTCCCGCCCCGAGCACCACCGATGAATTCGGTCCTTGCGGGGTGATGCGGTGAAATTGCGTGGAAAGCATGGGAGGTTATTGGTCTATCCCTGATCTGTATTTTCAGTTCTTCATAGTGCTGCATTTGTTAGTAAAAATTGGGAATCACTGTGGAAATATTGTGCATACAGTCGGTTGGGAATCCCAGGAGGTAAAAGTTTAGTCGCTGGTCAAGGTATAAAACACTTATACGTTATGTTTACACATCAATAGCTATAGTTGCTTCGCTTGAAAAGGGCATATAAAGATAGCAACTAAGAGGAAATGTACTACCCCTCAAATGCCATTTTCAAATACAATAATCATAGATGTTCAAAAAGGTTTTTTTAAAAAGTATCTTTGAAACCTTCAAAGCCTCCGATTTCACCGAGGACTTTTTATTTAACCAGAGAATGAGGCTAAAGACAATTAATTCGACCATTTTACAGCTTTTCTGCATTTTTGTCGACTTTTCTGGGATCAAAGAAAAGAAAACCTCCAAAGTAATTTGAGAGCAATGATATCAGGGGAATGAAACGATTTTTAAATCAACGGCAAAGCTCGTTTTTCAAAAGACTGGAGCGAGCGAAGGGACTCGAACCCTCGACATCTACCTTGGCAAGGTAGTGCTCTACCAACTAAGCTACGCTCGCTTCAGATTGGGTGTAAGTTGTAATAGACATGAGACTTGTCAATGATTATTGCGTGATTTGAAAAAATTCCCCTGCCTTCCAAAGAATTAACTTTGGAGTCTTTACGCAATGGAAAACTCTTTTTTAAATGCGTTAATGGTAGTTGTTGTTCCCACCAACAATAATATGTCATCTTCCATCAGTTCCATGTCGGGCCTAATATCGCTGATTTTTTCATCTTTCCTCTGAATTCCTACGATGTTTAGGTTATATTTCTGCCTAAAGCACAGGGTGGATAGAATATTACCGACGAAATTTTTATCACTGCCAATACAAAAATTTAAAATGTCGAACTGGGCATTTGTCCGCTTTGGTTTTTTTTCCTCACTCTCTTTAAGTAATATTGTTTTGGCATCATTTATTTGAAACTCTGTACCTATGAGAATTATGTGATCTCCAGGAAATAATTGACTATTCGGGCTGAGCTTGTACGAAGTCAAACCGCCACGGGCAATGGCAATAATAGTAACCCCCGTTAATTCACGGAGTTTTAGTTCGGAAAGTTCCTTGCCCACGCTATCGTAGTTTGACTGCAGTAAAATTTCATGAATTTCTATGGGCCAGGGGTTATTGGCAGCGGCTTTGGCTAGGATAGATTTTCTATGAAGTTGTTCCTGTGACTCTATCCTGTCGTTAAAATTTTTAATAAATGCTAGTTCGAGCTTATTATTGAGCTTCGACAGTTGTTGCCACAGGAAAATTGCCAGAACAACGGCAATCGATCCAAATAAAATTACGGGGACGCCATGGGGCAAATATCTCGAAGCAATCCCTAGAAAAATACCACTGAATAAAAATAGAGCTGCAATAACGGAAATGGCCTTCATCACGTTGAACGCCCTGTTATGTAGCAACTCATTTTGGGTACGTTTGTTCAGCGAGCTTTTGATCAAATTGGTAAATATTTCTTGAATATTTTTTATAATGCCGACCAAAAATGGTATGCAAATTAAAAATGCTGCTACCCAAATGCACGATTGAAATACGTTAGAACTGATTTCAAAGATTTTTTCTTCGGGCAATTGTTCCGCATAGGATTTACTAATCATGCAGAATACTTTGCTCAAAAATTTTAGTATGGACGACAATACATGTCCAAATTCTCCACTTTTGGTTAAGGCTGCCAGCCATGAAACGGAAAATAAGGTGCCGCTCAGCAAAAATAACCAAAGCAATGCCAACAAAAGCTGCCGGATGATCAATCCAATGAGCATATTTTTTGATACATTATCTTTGATTTCACCGAGCAAATGGTGGTAAGTCTTGCCAAATTCTTTTAGAAAATTTGGACAGCGGGAGTAGAAAAATCCAAAAATCCTATCGGCCTGATTGCTCAAAATCGAACATATCAGAATTGTACCCAGTGCAACGCCGACGGTTACAGACATAAAATCTTTGTGGAGCACACCCAGGGAATTTCCCAAAACGGCGATAACGAAGCTAAATTCCCCGATTTGTGCCTTTGAAAATGCAGCTTTAAAGGCAGTTTCACTTTTCTTCCCTATCAAGAACAAAGCTATGGTCCCAATGCATGTTTGTCCGACGAATGTTATCAGGGCTAGGGTCAGTATCCATGGCCAAAAATGTACGATTGCTTTTAGATCAATCATCATGCCGACGGATGTGAAAAAGACTGCATTGAAAACATCTCGTAGGGATTCTGTTATTCTATCAACCTGCTGGGTGATGTTTGTGCGCGACAGAATTGATCCGGCCAGGAATGCTCCCAGTGCCACCGAGAAATTAAAGTGGTGTGCTAGCTGGCATATGGCCATCAAAAAGCCGATTATAGCTACCACCAGTGCTTCCGGGGACGGTTCTCGGAATAGGATGCGTACGAAAAATGGTGCTACCAGTTTGCCCACACAAAATACCATGACAACGAATACGCTAATGATGAAAGTACTTCTCTTGACTTCAAACATGTCGAACTGCCCCGTGTGTCCTATGCTCGAGAGTATTACCAAAAACACCATGGCAAGGATATCTTCCAGTATTAAACACCCAATGGCACACTGGGCATATTCCGTATGGAGTGTGTTTTTGGCCTTCAACAAGGGAATGGTTATCATCGTCGAACTCATCACCAGCATGGAGCCCAGAAACAGTCCGTTTAGACCAGACCAACCGAGTAACGGGGCGATCATCATTCCAATTGCTATCATTCCGATGGATTGAAGAGTCAACCAAAAGGCGGATGGAACAAAG
Source organism: Puniceicoccales bacterium (assembly GCA_031260055.1). GTDB lineage: Bacteria > Verrucomicrobiota > Verrucomicrobiia > Opitutales > JAIRKQ01 > JAIRKQ01. The sequence goes on along the minus strand of JAIRKQ010000013.1, from coordinate 578 downwards.
ATTTTTTTTAATTTCATCAGGTCGAATTCCAGCCCGATATAAAACATTAGGAATATCACTCCCAATTCACTCAATTGATTTATGGATTCGCCTCCGCGTATACAATTAAGGCAATGTGGACCGACCAAAAATCCACCGACTATATACCCCAATAGGAGTGGCAATTTTAGGTAGTGAAAGATCAGGGCTAATATGCCGCTAGCAATGCAAACAGTGGCTAAATCCTGAAAAATTGTAATAGTTGCATCCATTGTTTTATCTTGGTAGACAAAGATTGAAGAAAGATTTTTTTTTGTAAAGCCAGATATTCATCTAGATATCCGCCGAATATCCTTCGAACAAAGTCTAAAATTCAACAGATGAACGGGGGAAATTATGCCCGTACCGTAGAAGAGGTAATTGTACTTTAGTTACCTGATTTCCCGAAAAAAATAGAAAGCAAAGTAAAATGTATATTTTCTAGAAAGAATACTCGATGCCGGCGGAGAGGTTATGGGTGGAGGAATCCCCGTTGAAGCGTGCGACGTAGGAGCCGGCTGTGCTCCAGTGGGTATTGAGTTTTTTGGTAGCTGCGAGGG
>JAIRKQ010000012.1 GCA_031260055.1 Puniceicoccales bacterium | reverse complement strand
CCCTCGCAGCTACCAAAAAACTCAATACCCACTGGAGCACAGCCGGCTCCTACGTCGCACGCTTCAACGGGGATTCCTCCACCCATAACCTCTCCGCCGGCATCGAGTATTCTTTCTAGGCCTCAAAAAGCTGGGAAAAGGCGAATTGGTACCAAAAAAACAAAAATTGAAAATCATTTTAGGGAAAATTACCCGGAAAAATTTTAGGGGATGGGGTGACATTTTGTAAACAATTCTTGACAAGGGATAGGATTAGTTTTTGTTTCTGCTATAAATATATGGCATTGAAAATTAGATTGCAAAGACGAGGGAATAGGAATCGCCCCGTGTATAAGATTGTTGTGGCAGAAAGCACAAGCCGTCGCGATGGAAAGTTTGTTGAAGCCATAGGGAATTATGATCCCAATGCCCGTGGCAATACTCCAGAATTGGCTTTAATTCTAGATCGTGCGGATTATTGGATAAGCGTGGGAGCTAAACCAACGGACACGGTGAAATCCCTAATAAAAAAAGCCAGGGCAGTTCAAATTTCTGCATAAAGTTTACTTGGAAGACTATGCTGAAGTTCGATTGTTTGTCATTGTTTCCTGAAATGCTGAATGGGTTTGTGTCCTGTAGCATCATAGGTCGTGCTATCCAAAACGAGTTGGTGATGGTTTGTCTCCACAATTTGCGCAATTGGGCAACGGATAAACATAGCCTAACAGATGATAATCCATTTGGCGGTGGTTCGGGCATGGTAATGAAGCCGGAACCAATTTTTGCAGCGGTTGAAACGTTGCGGGGCGAACATTCCAAGGTAGTATTTTTATGTCCCGATGGGGAGATTTTCAATTCTAACATGGCCCAAAAGCTATCCCAAGAGGAACATTTGATATTGTTGTCTGGGCACTATGAAGGTGTCGATGAACGGGTTAGGGAATTTTTGGTTGACAAAGAAATTTCCATAGGAGACTATGTTTTAACCAATGGTACACTAGCCTCGGCGGTTTTAATGGATGCCGTTATTCGGCAAATACCAGGGGTTTTGGGAGGTGATGACTCATTGAATCAGGATAGTTTCAGTGATGGATTGCTATCTTTTCCACAATATACACGCCCTGCCGAATTTCGTGGGATGTCAGTCCCCCATATTCTTTTATCGGGGAATCACGCTGAGATTGCTAAGTGGCGCAAAAGTCAACGGTCGTTGCGGACAAAAAAACGCAGGCCAGATTTAATAAAAGAATAAGGATTTGAAATGAATCGAGAAATAGAAGAAATTGTTACTGGAAATCAGATCAAAAAAGACCGGAATGTCTTTAAAGTAGGGGATGCCGTAAGCGTTCATACAATCGTAAGGGAAGGCGATAAAGAAAGGATTCAGGTATTTTCTGGCATTGTGATTGCTCGCCGAGGGTCTGGAATCAATCAAACATTTGTGGTCAGAAAAATTTCATACGGTGAAGGTGTGGAGCGCATATTCAATTTAAATTCACCGTTTATTTCGAAAATTACGGTGGATCGTGTGAGCAAAGTCCTACGCTCGAAACTCTACTACATGCGCAAAAGGGAAGGCAAAAGTGCTATGAAGATCCAGGAGAGTTAATTGAGAGCTTTTGCAGATGAACGATGTTAGGGTACGATTCGCTCCTAGTCCAACTGGGTTTTTCCATATTGGAAGTGCTCGTACGGCTTTGTTTAACTGGTTATACGCAAAACATAGGGGAGGGAAATTTATACTCCGCATTGAGGATACGGATGATGAACGGGATCGGAAGGAATTTCTTGATGTTCTGATTCATGGTTTGCACTGGCTTGGTTTGCATTGGGACGAAGGGCCTGATGTTGGAGGTGACTACGGTCCATATTTTCAAAGTCAGCGGTCCGATGTTTATCAAAAGCATATCGAGATCCTAGGGGATGGGGGTTTTACTTACGAACGGGATGGGGCGTTATATTTTAAAGTTTCCCATAGGCCACAGGTCATCCATGACCTAATTCGCGGTGACGTTAGCAGGGAAGAAGAAAAAGATTTTGTCATCGTTCGCTCGAATGGGAAACCGGTTTTCCATTTGGTCAATGTTGTCGATGACATTTCTATGCGCATTACCCATATTATCCGTGGCGAAGATCATCTGTCTAATACGAGCAAACACATTGAACTGTTCAATGCCTTCGGCGTAAAGCCTCCGCTGTTTGCACATATTCCTTTGATCCTGAAATCACAAGGTTCTGGAAAAATGAGCAAACGCGATACGGGTGCTCTAATAGAAGACTACGAAAAAAATCATTTTATAGCCGATGCTGTTTGCAACTATCTATGCCTGCTCGGATGGTCTCCCAAGGAAGACAGGGAAATTTTGCCGCTGGATGAAATTGTACGACTATTTGATATTGAGGATGTTAATAGGAACAACGCTAGGTTCGATGAAAAGAAAATGTCATTTTTTAATTCGGAATATTTGCGAGCACTACCCTTCGATGACTTCTATGGCCGTGCACTGGCCGTTTTGAAGAGCAGCATGCCCATTGGAGAATTTGATATACAGTATGTTAGAGATGTTTTAGCCTTGTGCCAGGAAAAGTTGCGTTCATTCGCCGAGTTGCCGAACTTTATCGAATATTTTTTTACCGAAAGTTTTGCCTATGATCGAGACGCTTTGGCAAAGTTGCAGTCGAAGTTTGACGTACAAACACGGCTACATGAATTCAAATTGGCGTTTGAATCATTGGATATCGTTGATGAAACGTCCATCGAAAATTTGATCCGTGAACTGGCGGCTGACCATGGAGTTAACACAGGAGAATACATCCATAGTGTCAGATTTGCAGTATCAGGGCGTACGGTTGGACCAGGCCTATTTGGATTACTGCGTGTCCTGGGGAAACAAGTCATTCTCAAGAGATTAAATGCTTTTTTGTCCCAAAATTAAAATAGACGTAACGAAATTTCCCATCGGTTTAAATCATGAATCATTTTTTGTCACCACAATGTTCGGCAAAGGAGGTATTCTCGTTTCAAAAGAAATGGCGAAACATTGTACTTGCGACGGGCTGATTTTTACACACAAGTTTATATAAATTGAAAACACTGGAACAACATGTTCGGCACTACGTCGTTACGATTATCGTGTTTTTGTTGTTTTGTGTAATTGTTTGGCGATTGCTTGACCTATCTTATTTTAATCGGGGAAAATACTATAAATCGCTGGAACAGACTAGGAATTCAATTATTACAATCCCAGCGAAGCGAGGAACCATATTCGACAGAAATTTTGAAACATTGGCCTGCGACAAGCCTAGGATTGTTTTAGGTGTCGACCCGTACGCAGCCGATTCCGAAAAGGATTTGCAAAAAATTTTTCTATTGTCGGAACTTTTAGACATTGACGTCAAAAATATTTTGAAAAAGTTTGCAAGAAAGTGCAAAATTTCAAACAACCGAAAGAAGAAAATACGTTGGATCCCCATTTGTGAAATTGATAGCGATTCCCTCCATTCTGCGATAGAAGCGATCAAAATTCGCGGAGTATATGGAATAAAAAATCCCCGCAGATACTATCCATTTGGCCGTCAAATGGCTCATGTAACCGGATTTGTTAGTAAAGGAAATGGTCCCGTTTGCGGTGTAGAAAAATATATGAATTTCTACTTGCAGGGGCAGGATGGCTACATCGAATCAGAAAAGGACGGTCGAACAATGGAACTGGTCCAATACAGAAAAAAGGAAATTCCCTGCAAGAATGGTAATGATGTTGTTCTAACCATCGACAAAAATATTCAAAAAATTGTATACGACGAAGTATCTAAACTGGTTGAAAAATTTTCTCCTAAGTCCATTTCTATCATTGTAAGCGAAGTTCTAAGTGGAGAAATTCTTGCACTGGTAAATTATCCAGACTACAATCCGAATAATTATGGAAGCTTTCCTCCTGAAAATATAAAAAATTTAGCCGTTTGTAATGTCTATGAGCCGGGATCGGTATTCAAGATAATCGCCATGTCGTTCGGGCTAGAGTATGGTTTAATCAACGAGGATAGCATTTTTGATTGCACATTGACAAGTGTCATGAACCGAGGACGAAAAGTTCCCATGCCAAAGGATCATACCCCTTTTGATAAATTGACATTTGTTGAAGCCATTAGAAAATCGAGTAATCGAGCAGCCGTGCAAATGGCAATGCTTATCGGAGAACAAGATTTTTACAATTGCGTTAAATCCTATGGTTTCGGGGAAAAAGCTGGCTATGGTTTCGATGCGGAATCACCCGGAATCTTGAAGCCGGTAACAAAATGGGATGCATGGACAATTACCCGTATGCCAATGGGACACTCCGTCGGTGCCGTTCCTCTGCAAACTCACTGTGCCATATCGGTAATAGCCAACGATGGAATTTTATTAAAACCAAACCTGTTTAAATATGTTATGGAGGGAGATCAAAAAATTCTTACCATGAATCCCGTCATTCGGCGGCGAGTAATATCACCTCAAACGGCTTTTCGCATGAGGAAAATCATGCATAATCCGCAAAAAGACAAGCTTCCAAATGGTATCGAATTTGGGGGTAAAAGTGGAACCGGACAAAAAATCATCAATGGTCAATATTCCCACCACCGGCATACGTCTTCCTATGGTGGATTTTTCCCCGTCGATGCCCCCAAGATTATTATTACCGTAATCGTTGATGATGCGAAAGTTACTAGTGGAATAGCATGGGGATCAGTGGTTTCCTTGCCAGCTTTTAAAAATATTGCCGAAAGAATTTCCCAATACTTGGAACTGTAGAATCAAAAAGATAAAAAGGAACGTTCTTACCAATTGAGAGGTACCTTTAAATTGGTAATTGGCAGCAAAATGTGCCGAAAAAACTTGATTTGTTAGATATTATGCTTTGTGTAGTCAAATCCTCGTAGGGGAATTAGCTCAGTTGGTTAGAGCATCAGCATGACACGCTGGGGGTCACTGGTTCGAATCCAGTATTTCCCACCATGATACGGAGGGAGGTGAGTTTTATGGCAGTAATAGTACAAGTGCGAAAAGGTGAAACGATCGATAAGGCGTTGCGCCGTTTAAAAAAGCGCCTAGATCGCGAAGGTGTTATCCGAGAAGCTCGGGAAAAGCAATATTTTGAGAAGCCATGTGCCAAGCGCCGTCGCAAGAAGAAAATGGCAAAATTTGCCAATTATTTGCGCCTTAAAAACGAGAATATGTAACCTTTGGTTACCCTCATGGATAAAAGGAGTATGTTAAATTTTAAGAATTTTTAAGAAAGTAGAAAATGGGTCAGCCAAAACGTAAACAGTCGAAACAGCGTAGTAGAAAACGCCGTGGAGCAAATGGATTCTCTGGACCAGAGTTGGCCAGAGATCCAGCAACGGGTAGTTTGTTTAAGCCTCACCACGTCAACCCAGAAACGGGAATGTATCGTGGGAGACAAATCATTGAAATAAAAGATTAATAGCCGTCGTTGCCCAATTATAACGCATAGCATGCATATGAATTCCAAAGAACAGGTGGTCGCCGTTGATGTTATGGGAGGAGATAAAGGTATCCCATTGACGATTAGAGGCGTAGAGCGTGCCATTAAACTGTTCCCCGATGAAATAGGCAAGTTGGTTCTGGTTGGCGATGAAGTAACCATAAAGGAACAAATTTCCCAATGTGGATCCGTTTTTGGCAATAGGGATGTAGAAATTTGCCATGCTTCTCAGTCCATAGATATGGCAGAAAAACCCATGCATGCTTTGAGAAATAAAAAAGATTCCTCAATGTTCAGGGCAATTGATCTTTTGAAAGAAAATAAAGTTTCCGGTGTGCTAAGTTGTGGAAATACTGGTTGCCTCGTCGCAGGAGGAACGCTAAAAATAGGTGTGATGCCGGGAATTGACAGGCCAGCACTGGCTACAATTATTCCGACACCAGCCAATCATTTTGTGCTGATTGATGTGGGAGCAAATCCCACCACATCAGCTAAAAGCCTGGTCCATAATGCCCTTCTCGGGACATTATACTATAACATCGCCATCAATTCACAAAATAGTCCGCGAGTAGGCCTGCTAACAATTGGGACCGAAGAGGGTAAGGGTAGCGAAACCATCTGTGAGGCCCATGAAATGCTGAAAAAAATCAATGGAGAAATACGATACTGTGGGCTCATAGAAGGGTTTCAATTATTTAGCAATGAAATCGATGTGGTAGTCTGTGACGGGTTCGTTGGCAATATTTTGCTAAAAACCATCGAGTCTTTAGCTGGGACGATAAAAAATTACATCAAAGCGGAAATGAAAAAAAATCCATTGCGCATGCTGGGAGCATTTCTCGCGAGTGGTGCTTTTAGGGCAATGAAAAGGGATCTAACGGCTGATAAATACAGTGGAGCACCGTTGCTTGGGCTCAATGGAATTGTTGTGAAATCCCATGGCTCAAGTTCCATGGAAGCGGTTGCCCACGCTTTGCGTCTAACATTCAGATTATCCAAGATAAATAGTGAACATCTTCTAAGCAATGCGGTTGAAAAAGTTAATTTTCTCATCGAATAGGAAGCATAAAAAGATAGGTAAAATGAAAAACAGTAAACGATTTGTAAAAATATTAGGAGTAGGATCCTATGTTCCAGAAAAAGTCGTCACCAATGATGACTTAAGCAAAATTGTTGATACGTCCGACGAATGGATTCGAGCACGAACCGGTATTCGGGAAAGGAGAATAGCTGCATCTGATCAAACCACATCCGATTTGTGCGTGTGTGCAGCTCGTAAAGCGATGGAAAATGCCTCCATTGCGGTGGATGATATCGACTTGATTTTAACGGGAACGATAACATCCGACGTGGTATTGCCTTCCACTTCCGTATTTATTCAGACAAAATTAGGATTGAAAAATATTCCTTGCCTAGACTATAATGTGGCCTGTTCGGGTTTGCAGTATGGCATTGAGCTTGCACGATCATTGATAGAGTCCCGGCGCTATAAAAATATTTTATTGGTCTGCGGCGATAAACTATCCGCAATAACGGATTGGGAGGATCGTTCCACCTGTATCCTTTTTGGTGATGGTGCCGGAGCGATTGTTCTTTCAGCCACCGAAAATGAAGAAGAAAATTCTATCATCGATGTAGTGTTGGGGGCCAATGGTGAACACTCCGAATTAATAATATTACCGGCAGGAGGCTCAAGAGAACCAGCGAGTGAGAAAACTGTAAGCGAACGAAAACATTTTATGAAAATGTCCGGGCGGGATCTTTTTCGTGAAGCCGTAAAAATAATGGGAAATTGTGCCCAGGAAATTTTAGACAGAAATGGCATGTCTGCCAATGATATGGATTTTGTTGTTACACATCAGGCAAATTGGAGAATCATAGATGCCGTCAGGGAACGCCTTGGTGTTTCCCCTGAAAAAGTCTGTGTAACCATTGAGAAATATGGAAACACATCGGCATCTTCGTGTATAATTGCCCTGGATAGTCTAATAAAAAATGGCAAAATTGTACGGGGATCGAAGGTTTTAACGGTGGGTTTTGGAGCAGGGTTGACTTGGGGAGCAGCAATATTAAAGTTCTGAGGCATTCATGCGAAAATATATTCCATTTTTAATGTTCATTTTGAGTTTAACACGTCTAAATGCAGACATAGTCTGGACACAGGAACTTGGCTGGCAACCAACCCCCGGCACTGTTTCTGTTTCCAAGTTTAATAGGGAACCCTTGGATTCCCTACAGCTCATGAATGATGCTCGACGAGCCCAGGAAGAGGGCCGTATCAGCATGGCTTTGGTGGGATATAGGAATGTGTGTAAAAAGTTCCCCGATTCCATTTTTGCACCCGAGGCATACTACCAAATCGGAAAAATAAAGGTAAGTAAGAACCAATTCAATGATGCATTTAAGGCGTTTACTACCATCACAAAGAAATATCCAGAATATCCTCGCTTTAATGCCGTTTTACATGAAAAATTTGAAATTGCTCGGCTGCTAAAAAGTGGGGAACGGCCGAAATACTTCGGAGTTATTCCGGGGTTTAGGGATTACCAGGCAACGGTCGATTTCTATAAAAAAATCGTAGAGGATGCTCCATTTAGTGACATTGCACCTTTGGCACTGGTTCACATGGGAGATTTTGCGATTAGTAACAATCGGCCACTTGACGCAATTGCAGCGTTTGAACAGTTAATAGATGAATACCCTTATTCGGAACATACGCCCGAGGCCTATCTAAAGCTAGGCGACATCTACGCTAAAATGACCAAAAGTCCCCTCTATGACCAAGGAGCAACCAAATTGGCCATGAATAATTATGAAGATTTCTTAACACTATATCCGAACCATGAAGATGCTGCTAGAGCTCAGGTAGGCTATGACCAGATGAAGATCAGACTTGCCGAAAGCAAATTGCTTATGGGAGACTTTTATTTTAATGCAAGAAATAATGGCAAAGCTGCCATCATCATGTACAATAAGGCAGCACGCTTTCTGCCAGGGTCTGAAGTGGAGCGCAATGCCAGGGAAAAGATAGCATATATAAAAGCAGGAAATTTGCCAAAAGCAACACCCGTAGATTTTCTGTTTGGCAGATACCAAGGTTTGACCGATGAGCAACTGTCCGATTTGCCATTGAAAGATGAGTTTGAAGGTGATTTTGAGTTCCAGCATGATTTAATACAAATAAACACTGGCAGCTCGGATCAGGAGATTATTTTGGAAAGTACGGATAGTAAGATCAAACCCGCTGAAAGTTTTATAAAAATTGGTCCAAATAAGGAATTTTAATTAAAAAAACAGTATGGAAATATTTCCTAGAAAAATTATAAGAAAGTCACTATGAAAAAATTTCCCCTATTAGTTTGTCTAGTAGTATCAGTATTGGGTGTAGGATGCATGTTTTATTCTATGAAGCCCAATACGCCTTTGGAATTTGATAAAATATATGTCGTTCCCATAAAAAATGATTCCTTTGCTCCTCAGACACAGGTATCATTAACGAAACAAGTCCGCACGAAGCTGTCCAACATCGTGGGACTAGAACTTGCTTTATCTCCCGAAAATGCTGCTATTCTAGAGATTACTATCGTGGATTTCGGACGATCCATGGCTACTACCCAAGAGGATGATACGTCCCGTGCGAAATCATTTGATGTAAAAATGGCAATAATCTGTACATTGCGCAATAGCGTGACAGGAAGAGTTTACTTTAGAGATTATCGCATATCAGATGTCGTGGAATGCCATACATCCAATGGCAACTTTCAGGCATTCCAATATCAAGCGATACCTAAGCTCACGAATAAGCTCGCCGATAAGGTTTGTGACATTATTTGCAACTTGTGGTAGAAATGATGTTTTTTAATAAAGCAACTACATTAATAAAGCAACTACAAAAGGGTCTATTAATGAAAATGAACTTTCAGGTTAGATCCCATAAAGTAATTGAAGAAATAAAGAAGGAAACCGAGCAACGACAACCGGCAAATGGTGAGGATAGGTAGCCGCGCATAGGGCAATGGAGATAGGATAATTTCTACCTTATGTCCTATTGTATAAAGCCGCTTGCGATAATGATTCAGTGTATGTAGTGCCTGAACCGCCTCACCATAAAAAAAGATCAACAGTAAGAAATAGACTAAAACACATCCAATCTTTCCGGGACATTTTGAGTAAAATTTGAAAGGCAATGATTAACTATTGACTTGTAAATCAATGGTAACATTAGAAGATCAGTAGAATTGGTGTATTGTTAGTTTAGCTTTTTTCAAAAACCAAAAGTCGGCGAGATAGCTCAGTCGGTAGAGCAGAGGACTGAAAATCCTTGTGTCGGCGGTTCGATTCCGCCTCTCGCCACCAAGTATCTATGAGGGATAGACGGCGATAGGTAATTTATAAAACAGATCTACTGGGCCACTTCTGGACCACTTTTTTGATTGGCCCATGTGAATTTTTCTGTGAGAATTTCAAGCCCTGGAAACTATGTTCAACACCCATTTGGCGAAGGTTTTTATAGATCATGGGATGCCGAATGTACGAAAGTTAGTCTAAGTATTGGTCTGCGTTGGCGTACCTTGGGATGCTGGGATTAGTGGTAACAATTCATTCAAAACCCCATCATAGGACACTTTATCGGAAAGCTATGCAAGAGTCGAAAATACTATTCCGTGGAATTCTAGTCAAAATGAAATGCCGTTGCAATAGGTTTGTGGTAGGTGTGGATTGCATGTGGTTGCGACAGAGATGTTGTTTTCCCTTATGCGGATAAGTCTAAGAAAAACAATCTGCATCGGAGTAGTTTCCCCTGAAAGATACTCTAGCCTATTAGAGTATATTCTTTGAGTATTTCTTATAATTTCAATATAGAAAAAAGGTAGCAAAGGTAGCAAATGACGATAAAACGCAGATATTTACAGCGATTGGAAGCGTACTACCTTGTTGCTACCCTGCCTAACTATGCAGATTTTTTAACGGACACTGGGGATATTGGAAATGTTTTGGTGTAATGTTTCCCACGTTTTGAATACTGTGCCTGCAGTGACCTATGACCTAATTATCCCTGCGGTTGCATAGTCCAGGCTTTCCCCATTGACCCCTAGTAGCCGGGCAAGGGAGCACGGTCGTGGATGGTCCCTCCGGTCAGCTCATAGAAGTTGTGGTGTTTGGAGCCTCGATGGGTTTCGTCGGGATCGGAGATGGGCAGGGAGCAACAAGGACGGGCTGCTTTCACCGTTTAGCTGGCGAAGAAATCCCTGGGGTTTTATCCCATACCGTTCTGAGTTGTTTGGCCAGTTCGCTGCTTCTCCATATGCTCCCCTGAAGTCTCCACCTCGCATCTTGTACAGCAGGTCCAGGAGGTTGTTTCCGCTTTCACCGGTCGCAAAGTCTTTCCACATACCAGCTTTCCTGTCTGTTAGGCAGATTTTTGGGCTTTTCCCGGGCTGCCCTCCCAGCGAACCTACAGAATATTCCCCGCCAACATACTTGCCATTTGGTAAAAAGTACAAACAGAACGACCGTATGGAACAGGCAATGTCCAGCTTCAGTTGTTCGATGTCGTATTTCCCTTTCTTTACTCGCTTTATCCCTACCATCGGCGACCCCCTTTCCGCTTGCCACCCGAATATCTTCCCTCGTAGGATACGAATTTCTTTCGCCCAAACAGCAATAGTTGCTGCCACACGACCTTGAGTTTTTTCTTTTCCGAGTTCATGCTTCTCCCTCCTTGTTTTCCAGGATGACCCGTTCCAGATCCATTATTAAATCTAGCTCCTCTTTTATGTAGAGCACAGTGCCAAAAAATTTGTAGGCTGGGATCATTTTGGGGTATTGTGTCAACAAGCTTACTGACCTTCCTAGATGTTTTGCTGCTTCCCTACGAGTAAGGTAGATGCAAGCTTTGCCCAATGAAGGTACGTTTCTGTTCTCATTCATAGAACGTCCTCCCGGGATGGTTTCTTGCTTAATTTCCTTGTAGTAGCTTGAATACAAGACTCAAGAAACTCCAATAGATCTGCCTCGCGAAATTTTCTTAGGCGTCCAAGTTTTATGGATTTTAGTTCGGGATATCGCTTGATTGATATCCAACTTTTCAGAATTCGTGGGTTTATGCCGAGAAATTCTGCTTCTTCTTTGACATCTAACGAACTTTTGTTATAATCTTTTGCTGCGCATTAATATACTACTCGTAGCTGTAAGTAGGCGCCAGTTTGTAAAAAAAAATATAAATATCCAAGATGTTTTCGAAGAATATTTAAAATATTTTAATATTTCTTCAGTTTCCCTAGTTTTTTGAAAACTTCTTTAACTTTCCTAAATCTTTCTGAATTTTTACATGTTTAGCAAGAAGCCTCACCTCTCAGAAGGTGAGTCGTTATTCAGCGAGAACGACTATTATGCAGTTTTGACTATCGGAGAAACGGCAAAGATTCTTCGATTAAATCCAGGAACTTTATATAATTGGATATATAATAAGACCTTACCTGTCCCATCCCATAAAATCGGAAATCGAAGGATATTTTTCCGTGGGGAAGTGATGGATTACCTAAAATCGCTACACGAAGACGCTCAAGGGAGGGAGGGAGTAGAATGAAAGAGCCAAGCAATCTTCCCAAGGAGACGGAGCATCCATTGTACGTCTATGAGCTATTGACCCTCGAAAAGGCAGCTGAAATTCTTGGGGTCCCGCCTCGGGTGCTAAAACAGTGGACATATGGCAATCGTTTTCCGGATCTGAAATTTGTCAAGCTGGGCCGATACCGACAATTTCCTCGGGAAGAACTGATGGAGTTTATCAAGTTGCAAGAGGAAGAAACCGCAAACAAAGTATCCAAAAGGCATAGCTCTACAAAGGAGGAAGCATGAATACGCATAGGGATGCCAAACATACCTACCTTGCTGATGCCCAAAGAGGTAGCAAGATTGCTGCGAATGACATCCCAGGAGTTTACCAAGTGGATAAATTCAGGGAAACATCCCATCATTCCTTTTGTCCAG
>JAIRKQ010000019.1 GCA_031260055.1 Puniceicoccales bacterium | reverse complement strand
GCCGAAGTTCCCCACCGTCCAGTTAGAAAAAGTGCCGCCGCTCCCATACCCCGCGCCGAATAGGGCGGCGTAGGCGTAGGCGGAACCGGTGCTGGTCAGGCTAGCTTCGGCGCCGAAGTCCAACCCCCGCACCCAATTTGCAGGCTCTGAATTCACACGGTCTGTACAAAGCCTCTTTCGCTAATTTTTCATGGGAAAGAGAACACAGAGATTGCCAGCAATATCAAAGTTCAATAATTATAGAACTCCCTTGTATTGGATTTTTAGATAGAGTTGCTCAATAATACTGGAGGAATATAATGATACGAAAAATTTATAAGATTTTAAAGACTATAAAGACCAAAACTAAGTACCGGTACACGCGACATATAGAAGATACACTGGATATAATTAACTCGGACTCCACACCCTTACTACGGGAATGCAGGGCGGGAAATATTGATAAGGTAAAAACACTCCTAAATTCTAGGTACGCGTTGGGACTGAGGTATTTAAGGGAAGAAGACCATGAGGAAGCTTTTCAGTGTTCACGAAATCTGACATAACCACACTTGCAACTTGACTTTGATTTTCAATTGCGTTCAAAAATTCGCTAAAGCACGCTGTACCACGGAGGAATGGTGGTGAAGAATAAATTTAATCAAAAGAAGGAATATGAAAGAACAAACAGAGATAAATTTTATAAAAGCAGCCCGGGAAACAAAGGGCAAACCAGTAGAATGGAGGAACTTCTGGGAAGAGAAAGAAGAAATAGCAGCTGAGAAGGCATCAGGGAAAGCAAACGATGTGTATGCGAATATATTGTATACAAAAATAGAAAGCAAGTCATCCGCGTTAAAAGATATCGAAAAACAAACTGGAAAAGTTTTGCCCTGCTGGGTGACAAGAGGGCTATCGTACGCAGTAGGGCAGGAAGCGCCGGAAATGCACGACCCCATGGTGCAAGAACAGAGGAAACATGAAGCGAGCCAGGCATTAGCCTACATCCGAGCCATCTATAAAAAGATGATGAATGGGAAATCGAAATGACCCCAAGCTCCTCCCTCGAGCTGCAGAGAAGGAATCGCGAACCGACAATTCCGAAGCATTTAAAACCTTTCCCCACCGCTTCCACCGCCTACGCCGCCCTATTCGGCACGGGGTATGCGGACGGTAGCAGCAATTTCACCCACTGGACGGTGAGGGACTTCGGCGCCGAGGCTAGACTGACCGCCGCCGATTCCACCACCGCCCTATTCGGCACGGGGCATGCGGCCGATGGGGTAGGGATACCAAGGTGGCCACCATGACACTGTCCGCCAGCCAGGGGAGCAATTCGACAACCTACGCCCGTGCGATCGCCCTGGGATCAAAAAAGATTTTTATGATTTCTTTATGTACGGAGGAAAATTCCTGACGAAATTTTCGCCCCACTTGTCAAAATTTTTACATGGCAAATCTTTAGTTATTTTTACAAACAAACGTAAAACTCTTTGAGGATTTTTGGTCGATTTTTTAGTAAAAAGTTTCCTGAATTCTCTCGTCCAAAAAACGGCGAGTGCTTTTGGTATTTACACCTCAAAGATAAAAATTTATGCAGATTTCAAAATGAGTCAAAAACAAATATTTTGATTTGTTAAGCGAATATATTGGCAATGAAGATAAAGGTTGTCAAAATCATTGTACCCATCGTCAGGAAGGCCGATACTGGATCAATCACTTTTTGAGCAATGACAGAGGCAATCGGATTTAATTGGCCCAAGTCTACATGGAATACTACTCTTAGTCCCATACAGGCAGCTGTCAACGTCAGCATCAACTTAAATATGGGATATACAATGCTCTGTCCGGATTTTACCAACAAAAGCAGGAGCTTTATAGGTGCGATCAAGGCAAATTTGATCCAAGGTGCGCCAGTTGCTATAACTATTCCTATAGCTACTCCTCCAGCAATCGCAGCGATAAAACGATGTTTTTCGACAAATTCTGTAACAAATTTGAAAATGTCATTCAGGGAAGTATTTCCCAATGCTTCACACTGGGACCGCACATCGTATTCTCTCAAATCACTTACAAAATTTTGACAACAAATAGGCGTTATAATTGCAGCGGCACTTTTTATTGCATTCCAGGGCTCTCTCCACAAGACTTCTGGTATGCTAGGACGTAATACATTTGCTTCATTTGTAATTTCCATGTGTTTTGCGAAGACTTGCACAAACATGCACGATATCAATCTTTTTTTTGAAATTTTTTAAAGAAAAAGATAAAATAAACACAAATTGGCAAACATATTTTATGAAAACCGCTGCCAGGTAATTTTATTTTTTCTATAAAATCGATTTAACCTGAGCTACCATTGCTTGAAATGCTTCCATGTTGTGTATGGCTAATTCGCTTAAGGAGCGACGATCCATGGCAATGTTTAGTTTTTTAACGCCGTTCATAAATCTACTATATGCCATATCGTTTGCCCTACAAGCTGCGTTTATTCTAACAATCCATAGCTGGCGCATGTCTGTTTTTTTGCGCCTTCGATCCCTATATGCAAACTTACCAGCTCGCCACATGGCATCCTTGGCATATCTGAATAGGCGGGATTTATTTCCAAAATCCCCGCGCGTTGTTTCTAACACTCTACGACGACGTTTCCTAGTCGCAACTGCATTTGTTACTCTTGGCATGTTTTAGCTCCTCTACTTTTGCCATTCGGTCGCCTTCACCGCCATGACAATGGTTGATAAAATACTCACAGCCCTACTGCTATGAATTTCATAACACGAGCTGACATTCCTGCAGCAAGAATTTTATCCTTGTTTGCTGCACGTTTTTGTCTAGCTGTTTTATGGCGCAAAAGATGACCGGCCCCCGGGGAACGATGCATCAAAATTCCCCTAGCTGTGACCTTAAAACGTTTCATCATTGCCTTATTTGTCTTTTGCATGACGGCGAGTAATACACTTTTTTAATATTTGTAAAGTGTTTTTTCCAATAACCGATAAAAACATTCTTAGTGTCGTTCGTTTGTTAAAAATTTCATATCCTTTCGTTTTAAAAAATAGATTTTTATTGTAATCAAAGCAAATTTCTCCTATAGTTTATTTTAGCAGAAATAAAATTTCTGCGAATGGGCATGCAGCAATGCGGCCTTAATATTATACATATTATAAACGCAAAATATTCAGGAGATCATTATGAACACAATAAACCATATGTACAACTGGACGCAGACGCGTTACATTAAATTACCGGATTATTGGCCATCTGTCCCAAGATCGCCACTTTGTCCGGAAACAAGCGATAGCGATTCAGAAAATGCCGAAGGGGAAACTTCTACTATGGGACACAACCCTAGCAACGAGACACGACCTATTATCCCGTCCTTTTATTTTAGCAGTATGCCGGACACAAGTCATAGTTTACACTTGGGCAACGACAGCCGTGCGATAAATAGGTAGGGTTAAAAGAGATATGTTAGATAAATAAGGCAGTGAGAGGGTTGAAAAGTTCGGATAAAGTTGGTGGTTGAGACCTCACATATCCTGCTTTTTCAACCCTCTCCTTTTCCATGAGCCGACAAAATTCGGCAATGTAGCCTACATTGACTTCATCCCAAAGGTAGAAATATTAACGGCAACTTTCATTCATTTTCCACCCCGTTTGGCAATTCGCCTGGGCTCTTTCTAGGTTAAAACTTTCCCCAGGTCCGTTCCAAAGTACAGGAACGCAATGTTTTGAAAATCGTCAACTTTTTCAAAAACTATTCTTTTTTTATTGATTTTTGTCTTACGTATGCTATGCGTTACTACCTCATAGTATTTTATGAAAAATTATGTGAAATTTGAACTTTTTTACTAAAAAATTGCTATTTTTGAACTTTTTCATATGCTTTTGTATCAAATGGAAACCATTGATACTCTTATAGCGCGTCCTTTAAGAACAGGGGAAAGCTTTTCTAAAACAATAGGGGATATACTGATCCAGGTAAAATCTAACAGAGAAAGTGCGCAAGCTCTAAGCGACGTAGATTTTAAGGCACTTACAGATAGAGATGTAGTTTTGAAGGAGTTGGCAGAATTACGAACCTTACCTCTTGCCCAATCCCAAGCGTTTGTGGACAAGCTGCTTGAGTATGGTCCGGAAGGTGCGAGGTGTTTAAGGTTTTTTATTGAACGAGGCAAACTACCAAACTTTGATCTAAGTAGTCTTCCACCTGACGAATCCAATGCGTTTGCAGATAGGCTGCTTAGGTGTGGTTCGGAAGGTGCGGGGTATTTAGGGTTTTTGGTTGAACAACGCAGACTACCAAACTTTGACCTAAGTAGTCTTCCACCTGACGAATCCAATGCGTTTGCAGATAGGCTGCTTGGGTATGGTCTGGAAGGTGTGGGGTGTTTGAAAAACTTGCTTGCACAAGGCAAACTAGAAAATTTTAATCCAAATAATTTTACAGCCAAAGTCCTCAATCCTTTTGTAATTAAACTGACCATGTGTGGTTCCTTCGGTGCGGGGTGTATGAGAATCCTGCTTGCACAAGGCAAACTAAAAAAATTTGATCCAAGTAGTCTTCCAGCTCACCAGTCCAAAAATTTTGCAGATAAGATGCTTGGGTGTGGTCCGGACGGCGCATGGTGTTTAAAGTTTTTTATTGAACAAGGCAAATTACCAAACCTTGACCTAAGTAGTCTTTCAGCTGACGAATCCAATGCTTTTGCAGATAGGCTGCTTGGGTGTGGTCTGGAAGGTGTGGGGTGTTTAAGGTTTTTTATTGAAAAACGCAAATTACCAAAACTCGATCTAAGTAGTCTTTCAGCTGTCCAATCCAAAGCGTTTATGGACAAGCTGCTTGGGTGTGGTCCGGATGGCGCATGGTGTTTAGTGCTTCTTATTAAACAATGCAAATTACCAAAACTCGATCTAAGTAGTCTTTCAGCTGTCCAATCCAAAGCGTTTGCAGATAGGCTGCTTGGGTATGGTCTGGAAGGTGTGGGGTGTTTAAAGCTTTTGGTTGAAAAACGCAAATTACCAAAACTCTATCTAAGTAGTCTTTCACCTGACCAATCCATTGCTTTTGCAGATAGGCTGCTTGGGTATGGTCCGGAAGGTGTTGGGTGTTTAAAGTTTTTTATTAAACAAGGCAGACTACCAAACTTTGATCTACGAACCTTACCACCTGACCAATCCATTGCTTTTGCAGATAGGCTGCTTGGGTATGGTTTGGAAGGTGTGGGGTGTTTAAAGTTTTTTATTGAACAAGGCAGATTACCAAACCTCGATCTAAGTAGGTTATCAGCTTTCCTGTCCAAAGCTTTTGCAGACAAGCTGCTTAAGGGTGGTCCGGAAGGTGTTGGGTGTTTAAGGTTTTTGGTTGAACAAGGCAGACTACCAAACTTTGGTCTAGAAAACCTCGATAATTTTAAAGAAAAATTGTTCAAGTGTGGCTTGGCCGGTGCAGAATATCTACAGTCCTTTGTTGAGGGAAACTATGAGCTAAGCTCTTTCCCAGAAGAAGAATCCAAAGATTTGGCAGAGACATTTATTCATGGAAGTAAATTCGGTATAAAATGCTTAAAGAGCTGGGTTGAAAGAGGTACGTTGCCAAATCTTAAGCTTTGTCAATTAAATGAAGAAGTGTTACTGCAGTTTGATCTTCAAAAAACACCGAAAGTGCAAGTGGCAAAATTAGTCAAAGCATTACTTGTTAGTCCAACCCCGTCTAGCTTGAGTTTGTTGGGGGAATTGATTGAATGGAACAAACTGTCTTTTGATCCGAGTCCTCCATTTGACCTTTCTTTGTTAGAAACTAACCCCAACAATTTTGCCGTGGCACTGGCGGGAGGTGGTGCATTTAGCGTAAACCTACTAACACAATTAATGGACGGTAAACCACCAAAACTCGATCTAAGGAGGTTATCAGCTGACCAATCCAATGCGTTTGCAGATAGGCTGCTTGGGTGCAGTTCATCGAGTGCGGGCTTTTTAATAGAGCTAATTGACCAAAATAAACTGCCAAATCTTTCTTCACCGGAAGCCATGAAAGCTCGTGTCCTTAGGTTTCAGAAACTACATTCAACGTTCGGAGATGGAATCAAACAAGCGTTTTTTGGCAGAACCGACAGCATAGATGATGCGTTGTGGAATGATGTTCGTGCTAGACTAACCGACATGCCTTTGAGGGAAGCCCGTGGAATTTGGCAAACGATTGCAAATGGAGTAGCGACGGATTGCTTCGACGATACCGGCCATGTGGATGTCGAAAGGCTCAAAGAATGGATGGAGTTTCTCGGGAATGCAGCAACTTTCAGGACCGAACCATACTATTTCATTCCCCATGCAGAGCTCATGCGTTCCCAGATGCATAGGGTATGTGAATGCCTTTTTACTAACCAAAACGGTGCGATGGACCAGTTGAATGCTGCCAACGGTATCACCGTCGGGGAACATGGGCAATCCATTTTAGCCACCATGTCGAATGGCAGAGAACCACCTTTGAGGCCTGCTGAAGCCATACTGACATCCTTGTTCGCCCCCCATAGGCAACAGAACTTACCGGCATGTACGATGCATTCTCTCATCAATGCAGAAATTCGGAATCATCCGGAGCGGCTGATCAAAATGTATGCACAAATGTTAGAGGATCCCAAGTTCACCTTTCCGAGTGGGTATGCAGTCCAACAGCAACCAATTGTGGATGGTTTCATCACCGTTGATTTGATAAATGGTGGCAAAGGGAAAGACAAAGTATTTGAGGATATTATGGATGGCAATCCCGCTGAAATTGACAAACAAATTAAAATATGGCAACAAGAAGGAATAGAATATGTCAAATCGGCAAATCCAGCAGAAAGCTATAAACTTAAAATGCCGATACACAACATGACCGACCTGCTGTTTGCCCATCTCTTCCAAGCATCTAATTTCGGAGATTCGGAAATCCAAGCATCTGATTCCAAAGATTTGGAAATAGAACGCGGAAACGACTATGGTACCATGCGAATATACGCCAAACCCGAGGAGGCCGCAAAGAAGCTATCGGAAATCTCATGGGGGGATTTAGATTTTCCGGCCAGAATAGCAGAATTAAAAGAACATGCTGAAACCCAATGGCAACTTGGGCACCGCTACATGCGTATGTCGACGGATATAAGGAACGTCAACGCGATAATGCCATGTTGTCATGCAGAAAACATTGACATCCCTGCCCTACGGGCCCTCGATCTGGACCATATGGAACCTGGGAAGGCCTATCCAATCGGCGACCGCGATTGGGGTGGTATTGATATGTCACAGGATATTCCCCGCCTAGCGGTCAGAAAAACAGTTGATGATGGTGGTTCGTTTAGTGACTGGGGAACCTTGTATGGGCACCGTTTTGCACCGGGAATCGTGTTCAAGATGGAGGTTTATTGACGAAAGTCTCTTAAATCGTAACATTTCCTCTCCTAGAAAAGGATTGAGCTATGGAAGATAGGGCATAAACGGTGGTGAGAATCCAACCGTACAAGGTAGCCAGGGAAAGGCCAGAAGTCAATTTGGGGGTTCTTCTATTTTTCCTGGAATCCTTAGTTCTTTCAGGAATTTTTTACGTAGACGTCTTTTTTAATTTTCTAAAATTTTGCCACATGAAAAGTTCGATTTAGCTGCCTTTCACATGCCACAATGATTTTTAGCCAATGGGCTCCAAATCTAATTTGGATAATATGCTTAGGCGGAAATAGTTTTATGATTTCGAGCCCACGGCCGAATACTACTACAAGACCGCACAGGTATAGTATCCCAAAATGCCCAGCAACGAGTAATAGGCAGCAAGAATATCTCGTGTTGTCCCAGATGTACCCATAACAGTCTGCAATTCTGTTGATCGAATAACATTTCCCGAGGTAGGACTCACAAGCCGTTCCAATAAGGCATTGTTCTTTGTATATTCTTCCTCCCTAAAATCTTCCACATGGCACATCTTCTTCCGATTGTTCTTCCGATTGTACTACCCTGTACACAATTGTCATTTACGGGGAGCACATATCTTCATAAAGATTTCTGTCAGTTTAGCATTGCCAACAAATGTACTTATACCTGTTAAAGAAAGAAATAATGAAGCAATCATTGTCTTTAAACTTGCTACTTCGATATTATCTTTTGAAGAAGAGAGATATTCTTTACAAAAATACATCAAAAATTCTATATCTCTTCTAGCCTCTTCAGGGTTTACATTGCAGATGCTTCGGATATAGTTAGACGCATCCTGTAAAAAACTTCTCTTGTCTTGTATATCCTTAAAGGATCTTTTGCCAATTGTTATAATTCTTTGATCACCCTCTTGGGAAGGAATTTTAACTTCCTCTTTTGCAAGTTCAACATCAATGCTTGTTCCGCGAAAGAAGGCAAGAGTGGCAGCGGAAATTTTATTGAACGAAGGAGCATTCCTCCTTAGGGGAATTTCGTTAATTATTTGTTTAAATGTTTTCGCTGGAGCTTCAACAGGATCAACAGGAGCTGGAGCGGAAGTGAAAATACCCAGTGCTGCAAACAAACCTTCCGCTTCTGCTTGGAGTTCTCTGCCTACCCCGGCGCTTTGAAAAATACGGTATATTTCTTTCGCTATATGGTCAGCTCTTTCACTATTTCCATGGCTGGAACGGGAAAGCAACCAGCGGAAGCAACAAATTTCGTGGTTACTATGTTCCGTCGGATTTCGTGGGTCAGGCCGTCTAAGATTTTTGTTGATCCATGCACTCGACGCCAATTGGAGTGCTTCGACATCTCCATGCCAAAAATGAATCCAATTGATGGCATCGTCCCTTTGGTCATTAAGGGTTTCAGCCTTTGTTGGGTTCCCTTTTATTAAGCTTCCATGAATGTCGAAAAGGAAAGTATTTTCATCTCCCAAGTCCCGCTTTAAAGTTTTTGCTTCCCCGTTAGATACAACACAAAATTCATGTTTGCCGTCGGGTGCGATGTGTAACACGAAAAAGGTCGGTTCTTTGCGGAATGGCGAGAGAGGGTGTATATCTCCTTCCACTACTTCCCTGAAATTTCTACTAACGCGAAAATTATTCGGTAAGAGTTCGCCGTAGTTTTGAATGATAGGCCCGCTGGTAAATTTCCTGTTCGTTTGTATACCTCGCAGATCTTCCTCGGCTGAAACAGACTCAAAGCTTTTAAAATGGGCGAAAGAGGTACTACTTTCGTCAATGCTAACATCTATATTCTCTTCTTTTCGAATTCTTCGATTGGCAGCATTTCCTTGATAATTCAGATCAACGTCCTGCTCCCGTTCTTGGTCAACGTTCTGTTCCCGTTCCTGGTTAATTTCAGTCTGCTGTTCCTGTTCCTGTTCTCTCTCCTGATCCACGTCGGCATCGAAAATATGTTCATTGGTTTCAAACTTTTCTCCCTTGAGGTCATTTCTAGCAGTCTCTACAGTTTTGATCAGCTTTCCATTGGGCCCTTGTGCCTCATCCAGGAGGGACTTAATCTTTCTAACCGTTGGCCAGTTTTGGTGTGCTTCCACTATATCCGAAAATTTTCTAAGTTTGTCGGCATAGTAAGATTCAATTTCATCAGCACCATCCCGTATGGTTTTATCCGCCGTAAACATTCTAATGGCGTCGGTTTGCATCTCTCTTTGGAAAAAAGAAATGAATGCATTATAAATATTACAGGCATCCTCATACTTGGTTTCCTTGTCTTGCATTACTTCAAGGACAATATCTTTTAAAATTCCGTCTATCTTTGCCTTGTACGCTTTCATCTTTTGTTTCTTAAGCTTTTTCGCCTGATTTTCGATTGCCCACTTTAAAACCTCCTCGAAATCAAAGGCATCCACCGTTTTATCATCTTCCCTTTCTGCCTTTCTTTTAGCTTCCACATGCGATTTTACACAGACAATGCATACACATTGTCCTTCAGATAGCTGGCGCATACGCATTGATCCCTGTGACAAATCACGCAGAGATGAGGAAGAAGGGTCATAGGTTTGAAGGGCAAATGCCGTTGGCCGGAATTTTACGTCGGTACCCACCGTCCGTGCTTCATCATAGTAAGCAGCAATTTTATCTGGGTGAAACCCTGCTTTCTGTATATCATCTTTGGTTGTCCCTGACAAAACGTGGATCGTTCCATCGGCAGACATTATACAATATGCGCCACCGGCACGATCTTCGTACGGCTTAAAAAACGATACTCCTTGAATATCGATTTTGTTATCTGCACGGCTCGCATTTTTCCCTTCGATCCACGCCAGCATCTTCCGCGCAACGGTTTCCGCATTGCTTGTTTTAAAAATACCACCCGTATCGATGAGGGCTCGAAAATTTTGAAGATCTGATCGATCGCTGATGGTGTCAAGAACGCTCTCAACTTCTGCACTTTCAGATACCAATGTTTTGGCTCTCCCAGCCTTAAAATCTTGTTTCTGCTTGATTAGAATTCGCCCTTCCGTACCCACATCCTCCTTCAAACCTTCATCTAATTCTGTAGGCCAAGTTTTATGGTTCCAAACCGTTCCAGAACAGGCCATACAATCTCCAACAAGTCCTGTGATTTGCATGGAACCACTGGTAGTCATAGCAGGATGGAACCTGAGGAACTCATCGCTGACATATTCCAAAGAGTAATAGTCTGGCATTGGGATTGTTCGCAAGGTGTTTTTGAGCTTTATCAAGCAAGGCGCTATATGTTTCCGGTTGGCCAAGTGCGCGCTTTTCAATTGCTTCTTTGAGGTCGATATATTTTAATCCTGTGGATGTCTCAAAGAGGGACTCTAATGTGACTTCCTGTTGTATCCCATCGGAGGCAAGCGATTTTTCCAGCTCAATTTTCCCCTGCATTTTTTTAAAAAACAGGTCGAGGATTTGCGCACCACCGGTAGCGTTGGAGAAAACCAATGAGGTATCATTTCCATCAATGGAACTCTCGTCGTGCATGGCATGCATGTAGAAGCAGGCCATTTTTTCATATGGATTACCAAACGCGTTTTGGGATGGTTGTCCAACGGCAACATAGGGAACGAAAACTGGTTTTCGCTCTATTTTTGGAGCACCACCATCTCTGGTAGGTACGGAAACTTCCTGGATTGCAAATCCATAGTTGCGGTTTGCTGACTTGCTTCTAGTTTGTTGAAGCAATTCCGCCATAAAACCACGGAACATGGCTAATCGTTCGAGTATTTCCTTTTCTTTGGCACGTTCTACGGATTCATTTTCCCCTGGTCTCGGGGCAGGGGTAATAAACTGGAATGGATTTAAGTCTAAACCCGTGGGTTCACCCTGCAAAATCTTTTTAAAATTATCTAGACTAAATCCTCGCCTCCCCATGAAGTGTTGCCAAGTCATGGTTGCGTCCGGTGATATCCTTTGAGTCCAAATATATTCGGCAAGGATGTTCTGCTGCTCTTTAAATTGAGCATCGCCGAGCATCCCTTGTTCATTTTTTGAAAGGCCGAAGAGGTCCAAACCTTCGCCCCGCAATTTGTTCAGTGCGGCTATGTAGCGAAAGAAAGCAGCGCCAGCGGCCCGTTGGGTCTGTGGTATTGGTTCTTCCATGGCCACTAGGGAAATTGACTTCCTCCATCACATTGAGGTTCATATCCGCTTCGTCGCATATGCCTCTCGTTTCCGTTTTAAAAAACCTGAGAATGTCGCGCAATAGTTCGAATTTTTCTGGATCATTTTGGTGAACACAGGTTTCCTGGAAGGTAAGCTGGAAAACATTAAGTAAACTTGTTCTAGCAATAATCCCCTGATGATTTTCCTTGGTCGCTTTGGGATTTTCTAGTATCTGTTTCAATTGTTCGACGTCTTTAAGCTGGCCATGAGTAACGTCAAGGACTGCAGCATCCTGGCCAAATCTGGAGCGCTGATATTCTCTAACATTACCGACAATCAATGCGAGCTGAGACAAATGGGCGAGTATCACCGGTACGGACATCTGTTTCAGGCGCGATATATGGAAAAAACAAAATAGAGATAAGCACTGCCGTTTTGCCTCCCCCATGATCTGCTGAACAGCCTTCGTATCACCTGCAAAAAAACTTTTCAATAGCTCTGCTTGCTTGACATAGGGGCGAATACCGGAAAGTGATTCGTAGACCATTAATTCATCGCGGGTTATTCCGGAACCAACAACCTCCGCCACTTTCCCATAAAAATCCTCATTCGATTCATCGGAAGTGTACAATTCTTGTTGTGCCGCTATTTCACGATTTAATGCTAGGTATGCAGCGCATGTTTGTATGATCAGACTAATCATCATCCGGTTCAGTAGCAAGTGCTTCTTGTAGACTTTGAAGCTCTTTTAATTTGGCCCCGATTAGCTCATTCTTTTGGAGGATGCTTGTCAGTAGGAGATAACTCCGCGTCGTTGCGAGGAACGCTTTATATTGCTCGCAAGGAATGGTGATGCGTATTTTTCGTGCAGAAAAATTAAGGGTGACGGGTTCTTCACCTTCACCCATGGGAGGTTTTTCCCTATTAAGCATAAGCTCGACCAAGATCGGCATCATGTTTTCCGATGGAACTTTCCCTGCAGCTATGTGGGTTGAGAAAATTTCATTGTAAAGTTTTTGAAGATTTTCCTGTTCCGAACGTTGCTGTTCTTTTAAAGTCTCGTCACAACCTCCCAGTGCTGTTTGAACCTTCGCTGGAATTTCCGTTTTTGCTAAGTCTGCATCCGCTGGGATGAACGCCATATCTTCGAGCACTTTTTCCCTTCCTGCCTCGATCTCAGCTTCATAGCGGGCAAATTCTTCGTCTAAGATAGAGCTTTCACTTGCAGGCCTTTGTTCCGCACCTAGAAATGTAAATTTGAAACTCTCATCTTCTCCTTCCAGCGAACCTTCGGCTGCCGTTGGACCTGGTCTCGGATTGAGTGAAGAAAAGTTTTCCTGCAGAACGGAGAAAGCTCTTCGTTCCCCTTCGCTTATCTCGTCCCTATTTCCGCTAGTTGCACCGTGCGTTACAATGGATTCCGCCTGTACACCGTCCTGTACGTCAGCTGAATGTTTACTTGCAAGACTGGCGACAATACCTCGCTGTTGGATTTTCCCAAAGTCTTTTCCCCAGGTCAGTTGGTTCCTCTTCTGACGGTCCACCCACTCCGTGGCAGACTGGTAGGTGTTCCTATCGGCGTTCAGCATGGGGTCGCCCAATGTCAGCTTGCGGATATTGTCCAGGCTCTCATCACGGCTGCGGGCAACAGCTTCCAGGTTATAGGGCATCTGGAGAGGAACAAGGCTCGCCTCCGGTCGGTCCTCCCGTGCTTTTCACCTTGATCAATGCTCCAGGGCCTATGCGGAACGTGTGCGGGTTGATACTCCCGTCGTCCTTGTACATAAACACATTCTGAGTAGCCATCTCCTGGTTGATTATGCGGTTGTACGTCTCCTGGTTGATACGTTCCAGGTCCTGGAAGCATTCCGCCAACCGTCCTCTCCCCCAGATCTCACTGCGGGCAGTACCTGGACGAAACAGTGTCCATGGGTTGATACTAAAGTACCTCGGTTCAGTTACCACAAGGCTCTCTCCACGGGACATGCTGTTCTTCGCAGGGGCAAGCAGAACAACGTACTTCCACAACGATCCCTCCTTCACCGTACACTCGATAAGCCGTACCATGCTCTTCGGGCCCAAAGTTTCTGGAACGTTGATCAGGTCCCACTGCAGGCGCGCATTGGACATGTTCATTTCCGTGCTGTAAAATACTCCGTACACATTACTGAACCCATCAACGTCGTAGCAGTAGGATCCCAGCGGCGGAACGAAAAATTCTATGCCGTGGCTCCGGTACCCATCGTGGGACACGTGCATGGCACTACCAGCGATCATGTAGGACGCTATCACCTTCGGAAGCACGGTGTCGAAGTTGCTATCCAAAATCAAATCGAAGATCTGGCGCGTCAAAGAATCGCAGCCCCTCTGTAGCTCTTCCTTGGCACTGGAAACGGCGTACCCATCGGTCGGGGACAGACCGTTCCTTCGTAGGTAGGAGTTCAGCAGGCTACAGGATGGCACAAGGGCACCCCATTTCGT
>JAIRKQ010000018.1 GCA_031260055.1 Puniceicoccales bacterium | reverse complement strand
TCCCAATTCGACAAGAAAGATATATCAAAGATTTGGGTTTATGCCACCAATGTTGAAGTTCGTAATGCACAGTATTGGGCTCCATTTAGGCCTTAGAAGGTTTGTGTCTCCTACTTTTTTTAAATTGGCTGCTAGCCACCACAATTTTTTATTAGAGCTGCCTCTAATGCAAAATTTGTTTTAGCGTCGTCACTACATGAAGAATTTGATCGGAGGTTAGTTCCGGATAAATTGGTAAACTCAAAACCTCTTTCGACGCTAGCATAGCGTTGGGGGTTGGTTTTTGTGGATCAACGAACGGCTTTAAACATTCCTGGGCGTCTAATGGCAAGGGATAGTAAATATTATAGCCTATGTTGTTTGCTTGCAAAGCTTGGCAGACTTTATCGCGCTTCCCGTCCAAAACCCTGATTGTAAACTGATTCCAGCCATGGAAATTCCCTTCAACCTCTTTGGGTAAAACAATGGATTTTAGCCCATTTAGTGCCTCCAAATAGATGGCAGCGTTTTTTCTACGATTTGTTATGTAGGTCTCAACGTGGGGCAATTTTAGGTTTAGTAAACCTGCCTGCAGTTCATCAATCCTGAAATTTCCTCCGATATATCTGTGAAAATATCGTGGTTTCATCCCATGGACGCGCAGGATTTTTATCTTTTCGGCAATGTCGTCGTCGTTGGTACAAACGAGGCCAGAGTCTCCGAACCCTCCAAGATTTTTGGTCGGGAAAAAACTAAAACATCCAATGTTTCCAAAAGTACCACTTTGTTGCCCATGCCGTTTGGCACCGAAGGATTGTGCACAGTCTTCGATCACTGGGATATTAAACCTACGGCCAATTTTCATAATCTCATCCATGGCTGCCATTTGTCCGAACAGATGAACAGCTAGGATAGCTTTCGTCTTAGCGGAAATTTTTTCACAAATTTTTTCCCATAGGATATTGAAGTCAGCGAGATCGACATCTACAAATACTGGTATGCCCCCAAGTCGTACCACCGCACTGGCGGTGGCGAAGAAAGTAAAAGATGGGCAAATCACTTCGTCGGACTCTCGAATGCCGAGTGCCATCAATGCAACCAGGATGGCATCCGTCCCCGATGATATTCCAATGGCATGTTTTGTTCCCAAATATTCTGCCACATTTTTTTCAAAAGTTGTTACTTCTTCCCCTAATATAAACGTACCCGAGTCGAAAATTTCGGAAAATTTTCCCATTGCCTCAAATTTAATTTTCGAATTTTGAATTTTTAAATCTAAGAATGATACCTCCATGCCTTGAAACATCTCTTTTAGCCCTTACTTTTCAAGTAAAATCGTCCACGGGAGAAAATTTTAGTAGGGCATATAACCAAATGTTACCTACTAATTTTTTGCTTTTTTTCTTGACAATGGAAAAACGAATTAAAGCTTTGTATTATATTATTTTATTGAAGGAGGTTTTAAGTTATGGATATATTTGCATTAGCTAATCGATGTGAGCAACAACAAGCTGTCCAGCAGCAACAAATCGATAAAGTTCCAGAGTTTTTCGGCGATGTTAGGGTGAGTGCTCTTTTGGAGGCTAGCAATAGGTGCATGCGCCATACATCTGGAGATGGACATAACAACTGCGGGTTCAATGCAATATTAGAACAGGTGGGGGATAGAACTTCCTCCTCGGAAATGGTAAATGCGCTGAGGTACAAGTTGGGTTATGGAGACGAATCTGGTAATCAAGGATTAGATGGAATATCCTTGCCATATGTTGCAGATTTTTTCGATTGTCCAGTCGTTGATATACGTCACAAGGACGGTAAAATAACAATGCTAGCTTTTTTTATACCTGCCATGGATGGCTTAGGTTTTGCCCTCAGGAGGGACATGCAATTATCTGAAAAGTTTGTACAATATTGTAAAGATATCGAATGGTTGCAAGATGGAATCAGTCAGTGGTTGACAGATAATATGCCTGGTGTTATAGATTTAAACGCAGCTACACTGTATGATGTTGTACTACAACTATTACGGTGTCCTACAACGATAGCGTTTATCACAATTGACACCGATGGGCACTTCGATGCAGCCCCCCACAAAGATTTACAGCGGGGAGCTAGTGTGCTACAGCTTCTCAGAGCAAGAGAGGGTGAAGAAGAAGAGGAAGAAAGCGTTGGGTAGGAACAAAATTCTTGACAACGGAAAAACGAATTAAAGCTTTGCCCCATGCTATTACGTTATTTTATTGAAGGAGGATTTTAATTATGGATATGATTTCATGTGTTGACTACTATTCTAGGCTACAACAGGTTGTCCCACCACAACAGCCTGCTCAACCACAACAGGTTGTTCCATCACAACAAGCTATTCCCCTAGAGGAACCTATTCCACTAGAAGAAGACAATGTAATTCCAGAGTATTTCGGTAATCTTAGCTTGAATACTCTTCTAAATAATACTGGCAGGAGCGTGAAAAGTATGCGCTACAGTTCGTACAAAGACAGCGGATTCAATGCAATACTAGAACAAGTGGGAGGTAGAACTTCTTCCTGGGAAATGGTAGATGCGCTGAGAAAGAGGTTGGGCTATGACGGAAGTCGTTTCGATGAAGAGCTCAATATGGATAGGGATACCTGCGTAAACATTACAAAGTGTTTCAACTGTCCAATCGCTGAAATATATTATAATGAGGATGGTAAATTAGAAATGTTAGTATTTACGATGCCAAACGTAGACCAAGTCATGATCATCGAGCGTAGCGTACAGTTGTCCCAAAAT
The DNA here is from genome assembly GCA_031260055.1 of Puniceicoccales bacterium. Lineage (GTDB taxonomy): Bacteria > Verrucomicrobiota > Verrucomicrobiia > Opitutales > JAIRKQ01 > JAIRKQ01. The sequence goes on along the minus strand of JAIRKQ010000018.1, from coordinate 23,813 downwards.
TTTGCACAATGGTGCAAACATTTTAGAAAGACGCCACATGACATCGAGACTGAATTAGAATGGTTGAAAACTTGTCTGCCAGGTCCCTTAGATTTTCGTAAGGCTACAGTATGTGATATTATGCTACGATTATTACGACGTCCTGAAACGATAGTGATAACTGCAAAGGACAGTATAGGAAATTATGAACGCTTCGATGCAGCCCCGCACAAGTATTTGATGTCGAGAGATGATGTGTTAGATGTAGAACTTATCCAGGATATTCAGGTAGACGAGTGGGAGTAGGAGTTAAAGTTTTTATATTATTTTATTAAAGGAGGGTTTAAATTATGGACGTAGATGCGTTAATTGCACATTGTAGACTACAAGAGTCTGTTCAACTAGAAGAAGGCGATGTAGTTTCAGAGTATATCAGCGATATTAGGTTGAATGTTCTTTTGGATGATACTGGCAGGAGCACGAAAAGTATGTCCGATGATGGACGTAACAATAGCGGATTTGAAGCAATATTAGAGCAAGTGGGAGATAGAACTTCTCCCTTGGAAATGGTAGATGCGCTGAGGAACAAGTTGGGCTATGACGGAGAGTATTCCGATGCAGCACTCAGTATGGCGGTGTCCCGTATAAATATTGCAGAGCAGTTAAACTGTCCAGTCGCTGAAATGCATTGTGATGAGGGTAAAGTAAAGAGATTAGTTTTTTCTATGCCAATCCTAGAATTATCCGAAAACAAAGCCCTAATCTTCTCGAGTGATGTGCAATTGTCTCAAAATTTTCAACAATGGCTCGGTTTCACATATACGGAAGTAGAAAACCACTTTATATGCCAGTGGTTGGCAACTTGTTTGCTGGGTCCCTTAGATTTTCGCAAAGCTACAGTGTATGATATCATACTACGATTGTTACGTTTTCCTGAAACGATAGCGTTGGTTTCAAGAGACACGAGGGAATACTTCGATGCAGCCCCGCATAGGTATTTGCAACCTGCAGATAATCTGTTAGAATATCTCCAGGAGATTCAGTATAACGATGATAGCCAAGATGATAGTCAGGATGATAGCCAGGATGAGTAGGGGTTAAAAGCTTTGTAACATACTATTTGTTTTATTAAAGGAAGGGTTTAAATTATGGATTTAATTTCATTTGTTAATCATTATTCTAGGCTAGAACAGCCTGTTCAATCAGAAGAAGATAATGTAATTCCAGAATTTTTCAGTGATCTTAGAGTGAATACTCTTCTAAATGCCAGCAAGAGATACAAGAACCATACACCCGGAAATGGGCATAACAACTGCGGATTCAATGCAATATTGGAGCAAGTAGGAGATCGTACTTCTACCCACGAAATAGTAAATTTGCTGAGGAGCAAGTTGGGTTATGGTGATGAATCTTCTAATGAAAACTTCGATACGCTTGCCTGTCAAAGAGCGGCAAATCTTTTCAGGCGCCCAGTCGTTGAAATATGTTACAACAGTAATAATAAGATAGTACAACTATCTTTTTCTATACCTAGAGGCAATCTAAGCATTCACCTCAAAAATGATATGCAGTTGTCTCAAAATTTTGTTGCGTGGTGCATAAATTCCGAATGGTCGCAAGAGGAAGTCGATGTCTTCTCTCAGTGGTTGGTAACGAATGTGCCCGGGACCGTAACTTTTGGTGAAGCTACATTGTATGATATTGCATTACAATTATTACAATGCCCTATGGTGATAGCGTTGGTTGCAATTAAAAGTGGTGGACACTTCGATGCAGCCCCACATAAAGATTTGCAACGGGAAGCTAGTGTGCTGGAGTTTCTTCGTAGAACGGAAAGTTAGTAGAAAAAGTTTATCAAAAAACTTTCCAAGTCATTGGGGCTTGCCCCAGCCTTTTCTTTTTCGAAAAAGTTGTTTCTTGATCGATCATTGATCAAAAATACGGCGCGGAATTTTTGAAAATTCCGTGCCTAGGTAGAGATGGATAAATCCCTAAAAATTTGCTTCGTACGCAACCTTTGTAAATTCTCCATTGGTATCTACGACGATGTTAGTTTTCTTTTCAACGAAACACCAAGTCCATAGGTAGGAAATTACCGCCCCAACGATAACATCTCGGGTATAATGTTTTTTGGCATGTACCCTTGATACTCCCGTTGCTATGGCAAGCCCATAGGGTATTATGGCCTGTTTGAATCCATATCGCCTGTGTATGAATGATGCTCCACTAAAAGCACTGGACGCGTGTCCGCTTGGAAATGAATTTTTTTTCCTTCCTTCTTGATAATCTGGACGTTTTTGGTATGTCGTTTCTTTTAGGACATGAACAGTCAATTGTGAAGCTGTTAGACTGTAGATAAACTGTTTAGTCCCTTCATATCTTTCTTCACCCCGTGAAAGTCCAAAAGCATATACGGGTATTGCAAATTGTAAAATATCTCCCATCTGCTGGAAATCATCTGCTCCTAGTTGACCTGTGGGGGTAAAAATTGCCAATATTAATATTAAAACTATACATTTATTTGTTTGTGTCATAAAGACACAATCTTAAATAAAATTTTATTTTGCAAGGAAATTTTTACAAATCTTTGATATGCATTTGCCGTTCTCTTGAAAATACTGGCAATTGGGCACAAAAGTTTTATGCGATGGGTATCCAGAGGGACAAATTTATTCAAAAATTTTATTGAGTTTTTAATCCGTAAAATTTATCTAGGGGACAATAGGTAATATTATGCCGAGGGAGTATATAATTCTAGAATGTACGGAAGCCAAAAAGGAAGGAAAGCCTGTATCGCGTTACATGTCCACGCGCAACAAAAAGATCCAAACCGAACGCGTTGAGAAGATGAAGTTTAATAAGTTCCTAAGACGACATACCCTCCACCGTGAAATAAAAGGGTAGGTAAAACTCGAATAGCTTTAGAGGTGAGAATATATGTTGGCTATTGTATTTTTGGGTAAATTTGGGTGAGATGAGCATTGCATTGATGTTTCCTGGCCAAGGTGCGCAGTATGTAAGGATGGGGCAGTCTCTCTGTGAAAAAAACCGTGGAGCGAAGGAAATTTTTTCTAGGGCTGAAAAGATTTTGGGTCCACAGTTTTTGCAAATTTGTTTCCGAGGTCCCGATGAAGTTTTAATGCAGACAAGTATTTGCCAGCCAGCTCTTTTTGTCCATGGCTGTGCGGCTACAAACATCCTGCGCAAAATGGGTTATAATTTTGACGTTGCCTATGGGTTAAGTTTGGGCGAGCTAACAGCCCTATGGGCTGCGGAAGTTATCGATTTTGAAACCGGAGTTCACATGGTTTCGGAGCGAGGAAGGTTGATGCAAGCAGCATGCGAAAAAACTAAAGGTTCCATGTTGTGCTTGCTCGGAGGAGCTTTGGATGATGTGGATTCCCTATGCCACGAATCAGGGGTAGAAGTTGCAAATATAAACTGTCCTGGGCAAATTGTCATCTCTGGAGAAACTAGAAACATTCAAAAAGCACAAGCATTGGCAGAAAAAATGACATTCAAACGCGTATTACCATTAAATGTTGCGGGGGCGTATCACAGCAGACTGATGGAAAGTGCCAGTGTTGGATTTGCAAAGGTGTTACAAAACATCGAGTTCCATCCCCCGCGGATCAAAGTATTGACAAATGTTAGCGGAGAATGTGTAGAATCTCCAGAAGAAATTAAAGAAATGTTGGTACGGCAAATCGTTTCCCCAGTTTTGTTTGAAAAATGTTGTCGCTCCGCCATGCGCATGCAAATATCCGAGTACTTCGAGTGTGGTCCGAAGAAAACATTATGTGGCATGTTAAAAAAAATTGATAAAGATATCATTGCGAAAAGTTTCGACAACATGGAAGATTTTAATTGCCAGTGAACCGCAAGGTTCAATTTTCAACCTATGGTTACGATTATGTCCGATGAATTGGTTTTGACGGAGCAAATTGCTCACATTGTAGAATTAAACAAAGAGACTCGGCCCACTTGGGATGATTATTTCATGGCAGTTACCATGCTTATCGCCAGCCGTTCGAATTGTGGTCGTCTGCATGTCGGATGCATTCTTGTATCCAACGGCGAGCATAAAAATCGTATAGTTGTAGCCGGATACAATGGTTTTATGGCCGGTATTCCACATAATTCCAAAATTCGTGATGGCCACGAACAGGCCACTATCCATGCAGAACAAAATGCCATTACCGATGCTGCACGCCGCGGAATAAGCATTTCAGGAGCCACTGCATATATTTCCCATTTCCCATGTCTGCAATGTGCCAAAATGCTTGCAGCTTCCGGGATCACGGAAATAAAGTATCACTTTGACTATAACAATGATCCTTTGGCGATCGAATTGCTCGGTGAATGGAATGTAAGGGTCACACGGCTATAGTATAAGAAACGGCCTTTAGTAAAGGTGTGACGTTGATCGTTTTAGGCAATTTTTGCTAAAATTTTCAATCATTGTGCTTGAATTATTTGTACAAATTTTCAGATTTTGCCCCAATTGTTCTTTCGTGGTGTCAAATGGGTTGGCTCCACATTTATTAATCTTAACCCCCAGTATTTGGGAAAATTATGGAATCTACAGTTATGGAAGAGCTTCTTGCAGCACATCCCATGGAGGAACTGAAAGAAGGTTTGGTTGTGAAAGGTGTCGTCACGGGAATTCATGGAACTGAAGTCGCGGTCGATATAGGAGGAAAAGCGGAAGGTGTTGTTTCTCTCCTTGAATTTAATGATGCTGAATCCCTCGAGGTAGGTAGTGAGATCGATGTTTACATTGAGCGTTTAGAAGATAAGCATGGCAATCCGTTAATTTCACATGATAAGGCTTTGCAGAAGAAAAATTGGGCATTGATCGTTGAAAATTGCGAAGAAGGTTCGGTTCTTCCCGGCCGTGTAAAAGGTAGGGTCAAAGGCGGGTTATTGGTAAATATTGGAGTGGATGCTTTTCTTCCTGCATCCCAAGTCGACACGCAATCTCCCATTAATCTCGACCAATATATTGGAAATACCTACGAGTTTAAAATTTTAAAAATCAATCAGGAGCGCAAAAATATCATAATTTCGCGGCGAGAATTGATCGAAGAAGAACGCCAAGGGAAGCGCCGATTGTTGCTCAACGAAATTAAAGTTGGTGACATTCGCAAGGGTATTATCAAAAACACAACGGACTATGGAGCATTTGTTGACGTCGATGGATTGGATGGCCTTTTGCATATAACCGACATGAGTTGGGGACGCGTTTCTCACCCGAGTGATATCGTAAAACCAGGGCAGGAAATTAATGTCATGGTTATAGGAATTGATCAGGAAAAGGAACGGTTTTCTCTTGGATTGAAACAAACCATGCCAAATCCTTGGGATAGCATCGAACAACGCTATCCGATAGGATCAAAAATCCACGGAAAAATCGTCAATATGGTTCCATACGGGGCATTTGCCGAGATTGAAAGTGGCGTTGAGGGATTGATTCACATAACGGAAATGTCGTGGACAAAGCGTATTAGCAAGCCGAGTGAGGTTGTCAGAATTGGTCAGGAAGTGGATGCCGTTGTTATAGAAATTTCTAAGGATGAGCAAAGAATAGCTTTGAGCCTAAAACAGACCGAAGAAAACCCATGGGAAATGGTTTGTAGAAATTATCCCGTGGGAGCACACGTTCGCGGTAAAATACGCAATATGACAGCATATGGCGCTTTTGTCGAACTGGAAGAAGGTATCGATGGAATGATCCATGTCAGTGACATGAGTTGGACACGAAACATTAGTAATCCGAACGAATTTGTTAAAAAAGGAGAAGAAGTTGATACAATTGTGCTGAGCATAGATCAAGAACAGCAAAGAATCGCCCTTGGGATTAAGCAACTAACAGAAGATCCATGGCCAGAAATACAAAGAAAATATAAGGTCGGGGCTGTGGCAACTGGAATGGTAACGAGGATTGTCCCCTACGGTGCGTTTGTTAAATTGGAAGATGATCTCGAAGGTCTAGTACATATTAGTCAGATTTCAGAAACCCACGTGGATAAAGTTAAATCAGTGCTGGCCGTTGGACAGGAAATATCTGCCCGTGTGATAAAAATTGACCAAAATGACCGCCGAATAGGCCTATCAATAAAAGCAGCAAACTATGACGAAACGGCATTTACCGAAGAAATGAGAGCTTTTGATAAAATTAAAAATACCAACGAGTTAGTTAGTTTATCAGACATGTTTTCCGGTATCGATGAATCTCTAAATCAAAGGGAAAAAGAATAATACAAAATAGTCTGAAGAAACCTCTTAAAACGTTACTTTGGCTTAGGGATATTGTATATGGTCAAGTTTGAAGAGAAAAAAATTGATGGAAGTGATATCTATGCTGTCCGCAAGGCAAAGCTGGAGGATATGCGCGGGAATGGTTTTGATCCCTTTGAGCAAAATTTTCCCCAAAAACATACGTCCGAAGAAGCAAGAAAGCTCTACGTAGAAGGTTCCGAGAATCAGCAAACGGTCGATGTCGCTGGAAGGATTGTAGCCTTTCGGCTGATGGGCAAAGCAAGTTTTGTGAAGATTTTAGACAGCGATGGCCAGATTCAACTATATGTATCGACGAATGACATTGGCGATGAACAATATAAAAATTTTTCAAAATTTGACATCGGAGACATCGTGGGTGCAAGCGGAGAACTGTTCAAGACAAAAACTGGAGAAATTACTGTTCGCGTTAAAAATATTTTGATGGTTGCAAAATCCTTACGGCCGCTCCCGGAAAAATGGCATGGGCTGGTGGATAGTGATCAAATTTACCGGCAAAGGTATTTGGACCTGATCATTAACCAGGAGTCCCGCGACAGAGCCAAAAGGCGATGTCAAATTGTAAAAGAAATTCGACGATTTTTATGGGACAAAGGATTTGAGGAAATGGAAACCCCCATTCTGCAAAATATTGTCGGAGGGGCGGCGGCACGGCCATTTGAAACTTTTATGAATGCCCTTAACCAAAAGTGTTACCTAAGAATAGCAACGGAGCTTTTTCTGAAAAGAATGCTGGTGGCAGGATTTGATAAAGTTTTTGAAATCGGTAGAATTTTTAGAAATGAAGGGTTGTCACGCAAACATAATCCCGAATTCACAAGCATCGAAATATATCAAGCATTTTCCGATTATAGAGGTATGATGGCACTGGTACGTGAAATATTCCAACATCTTTGCCAAACTGTCGTCGGGACGACAACCATAGTAACCTGCGATGGAACAATCATTGAATTGGGAGGGGAATGGACCGAAAGGCGTTACGAAGACTTGATCATCGAAGCAACAGATAATGCCGATTGGTTTTCCTTTTCTAAGGAACAAAAACTAAAACGATGCCAAGACCTTGCAATCGAAGTAAATCCAAATAGCGAAGACTTTGAAGTAACGAATGATGTTTATGGCAAAATAGTTGAGCCCAAGCTTATTCAACCTACCTTTGTTACTCATTTGCCGAAAGAATTATGCCCGCTTGCTAAGATAAACAAAGCGGATAAGCGTTATTTGGACGTCTTCGAATTGTGCATAAATGGACAGGAAATTGCACCGGCCTACTCCGAACAAAATGACCCATTTGTGCAACGGGAAATGTTTGAAAAACAAATTGGCGAAGAAAAACATAACCTGGATAATGAATTTTTATTATCCTTGGAATATGGCATGCCTCCAGCAGGTGGTATGGGCATCGGGATAGATAGATTGGTTATTTTGCTAACGGGAGCCGCTAGCATCAGAGATATAATACTCTTCCCCATGTTACGCCCGCAAGAAGGAAGCTAGTCGAAGGTGAAAATTTCGAAAGCAACCTCCTTTCCTTCTTTCAAAGGAAAGGAGGAAGTATTTGACCATTAAACAGTCAGCAATTAACCATTTTCGGAACTGAGTAATTCATTGGTAGATATGGCTGCGGTGCCATGCTTTGCAACAACGATTCCGGCCGCTATGTTGGCAAATTTTGCTGCTCGAATGAGAGGTATCCCTATGGCAAGTGCTACCGTCAAGCAGGCAATCGACGTATCTCCAGCCCCTGAAACATCGAAAACTTCCCTCGCATATGTTGGAATGCGAAGTGTTTGTTTATCTGTGTTTCGTATGAGCATGCCCTCCGCGCCAAGGGTAATTACCAGGTTTTTTGGCGAGTATTTATCGCGGATTATGTCACAGATTTTCTCCAAAGGCGGCTCTTCGTGTGGTTCTATTTCAAGTCCTGCGAGCTGGACAGATTCCGCTTTGTTTGGAGTAATGAGCGATACACCGGAAAAGTTTAACCTATTGATAGGTTTTGGATCCACCGCAATGAAAACACCTTTTCCGTTGGCTGTATGGATGAATTTTGAAACATTGCGATTCGAAATTGCCCCCTTGGCATAATCGGACAAAATCACCGCGTCCACACCCCTAATCTTTTCACAAATTTCATCTACCAGGTTGTTATCCGCTATTTCATAGTGCGACTTTCTGTTTTCACGGTCGATTCGACACAGCTGTTGCCCCCTGACCACAACGCGAGACTTTGTAATCGTGTCAACAGCCGTACTTTCAAACTTTGGGTCAAAGCGAATTTTATTTTCTAGAAACAAACTTTTTGCTAGTTCTCCCATAGGGTCCACGCCGATTTTTCCAACAATTTCCGCATGGCATCCAAGTTGGACAACATTGAGTGCCACATTGGCAGCAGCTCCAAGGGCATATTTGTCATTTTCAACGGCAACGACAGGGACAGGAGCTTCCGGAGAAATTCTTGCCGTATCACCAATTATATAGTGATCCAACATGATATCTCCAATGATCAATACTCGAAGGCCTGAAATTTTTGCTAAAAGATCTTTCATCATACCCGAAATCACATTCGTTTTCGACTTACAAACATAAAAAGTTGAATTTTTTAGCCAGTGTTTTTTTCAATGGAAAAGTTTTTTATATTCGAGGTTATCTTGAATTTTTTTGAAAAATTTTCGAGTTTTGTCAGAAAAAATTTTTCGAAAACCCTGATAAATGGATATAAAAATTTTCTAGGGAAAATGGTAATAACCAACTCAATGTCACCGCTCCGGTTTTGGGACTTCAGTTTAGCACGTTTTCCCCACCATAGCTGTTCGAATAGTGGTTCTATGCAATGGGGAAAATATTTTCTGCCATTGAGAAGTACCGTATCGGAAATCTTCCCGCAGCACCAAATTCTAGCCCGTTGGTCCATGAAGCCATACAGTCCCGTATGGATAAACGCAGGTGAAACCGAATTTTTAAAAATAATTTCCCCAAAATGTCCAAGGGGCAACATTTCATAGCTACACCCGAAGTCATTCTTCTCGGAAACCTGTATTATCCTAACGTCAAAGTTTTCTTTCCCATATCCTAAAACAATCCCTGCCCCACAACGTTGTAAAATCCAGCATCGATCACGGAATTCTTTCGGAGACAGATAAAAAAACGGAAAATCTTTATAAATTTCATCGGCAACGCTGCGAAAATTACGCATTGCTAAAAAATATTTTAATCGTCCCCACATAGACATTACCAAATGTTTTGACAACATTGACAACAAAAGCTTGTCGAGCAATGGAAAAATTCATTAAATTATGGCCATAGTTTTCGAATGTCGCAGGCCAACGATAAAAGTTTATCACAATATTATGAATACATTCGCAGCGAACGTAGATTTTCTCCCGCTACCCTAACCACCTATAAAAACGCCATTGGCGTGTTTATTAATTGGAAATTTCAAAAAAGTGCCATTGATTTTTCAATGGTATCTCACCGGGATTTACAGGACTTCATCATCGAAGAACAAAGAAATCGGAAACGAACGACAATCCATAATCATATTTCTGCCCTACGCTCATTGTTTGAATTTTTGTTCGAAAATAAACACCTGGAAACAAATCCTTCCCTCGAGTTGATTACTCCGAAACTTGAAAAAACATTGCCAAAAATTTTTACACTGTCCCAGATAAAAAGCTTACTATCGGCACCATTAGTCGCCCTGAATAACAGCAAAATTGCACGGCAGGTTGCATTTCGCGATATTATGATTTTAGAACTTTTCTATGGGGCAGGGCTACGCATTAGTGAACTTAGAAATATCAAATTTGGTGATATCGACTTTGACAACTGTGTGCTAAAAGTCGTCGGGAAAAGGAATAGGGAACGTCTATGCCCATTCCCCGTTGCAGCGGGAGATGCCATAAAACAATATTTAAATATCTGTGCCATGCCATTGCAAAAGCAGCTTCTTGAACACAATGGAAAGCTACTTACCGTCCGAGAGATACAGTATCGGTTAAAGTTTTATTTGCAGCTATCGGGACTGCCAATGGATTTGTCACCCCATAAAATCAGGCATTCCTACGCGACCCATTTGCTAAATGCGGGTGCGGATCTGCGACTATTGCAGGAATTGCTTGGCCATTCCAACCTTTCCACCACCCAGATCTATACCCACATCGATTCATCGAGAATGAAAAGTGTTCATAAAAGCTGCCATCCACGGGCATGACAAAGTTATGGCTCCTCTGGGGGAAATACAAAAGCAAACCAATACCTTTTTGCTTGCCAAAATTTTGTCACGTCGATATAAAGCCCCCATGATTGATGGCGTGAATGATACTACCATACTCGATATTATATCCTCGGATAGTGGTTTAAAATTTAGCATTGTTGCTGTTGTAAAACTTGCCGAAGCAAAATTAGCCAAAAATAATACCGAGTATTTGTCAGTTACTATTGGAGACAAAAATGCCACATGTCTGTGTAAAGTCTTTGGAAGTTCTTCCATGTATAACTTTTTTAAAACGGTGGAGCCCGGAACAATAGTGTTTGTGGAAGGAATCACGAGGAATTACAAGGGTGTTTTTTCTCCGGACATAACATTTGTGCGTGCCTTGAGTGATGATGAAATTGTACGGGGCGACTATTTACAAAAGATGATTGCCTGTGCCGGTGAAGGCATGGAGGCTTTAAAGAATGAATTAAATGGCATGCTTACGACCATTGGCGATGAAAAACTCAGACTGGTCGTTGGAGAAGTAATCAAGGAGCTTGGGGATGATTTTTACAACAAAGCTGCTGGAATTGCCATGCATCATGCCTATAGGAATGGACTATTGGAACATACGGTTCACACTGCCAGGGCTGGGAAAAATCTCTTGCCCCTGTACCCTTTTGTGGACCACGACATTGCCATGGCAGGTTTACTGCTACACGACATAGGAAAGGTTTTAGAATACACGAGTGACGTGGTTCCCCAGAGGACGAAAATAGGCGTTTTGCAAGGACACCTAGTTCTCGGCTATAGGCTCATTCGAAAGGTTGCCATCCAAAATAAGTTGAATGGTGAAATTTTGGAACGCCTCGAACACATTCTTTTAAGCCATCACAGTGACCCTGAATTTGGAGCTGTTGTGCGTCCTGCCACTCCAGAAGCGGTGTTTGTTGCTTTAGTTGACAATCTAGATGCAAAAATGGGAATGGTGGAGCAATTGTTACGTTCGACCCCAAGTAGAAATGTTTTTTCCGACTTTCATAAGGGGTTGGAAGGAAAGTTGCTTGTTCTGCCAATTAATTCACCCATCGATGGAGAATTGGATTAGCTGTGTCCCGTGGATTGCAAGAATTTCTACGTGGAAATGTTGCCATCGTCAAATGCGATGAAAATGGACTTGTTGCCCTAGAAAAACCATGTGGCGTTTTGTCACACCCAAATACAGAAAACGACGCACCGAATGCTCTTCTTCGGTGCCCCTACGACTTTAAAGAGCAAGCCTATATTTGCGAAGGATTCGGCAAAGTATATTTGCTTAACCGCTTGGATGTTCCGGTATCCGGATTAATTTTGGTAGGTTTGAATCCAAAGGTTGCAGAAGCCGTAAAAATTGCCTTCGAAAGCAAAAAAGTTTTTAAGCAATACGTGGCCTTGGTCAAAGGCTACCCAAGGTACAAAAACGCCGTTTGGCGTTCCCATTTGGATAAAAATTTTGTTGGAAAATCCATCAAAATGACGCCGGGAAGTGGACTTTTTGCGGAAACAAAATCTTGCTTAGTCGAATCCTTTCGCACGTGTGGTGTAACCCTAAGCATTTTAAATTTGTTCCCTGTTACCGGACGAACCCACCAGTTGCGCGTGCATTGTTCCCAACATGCATTACCAATCGTGGGGGATGAAACTTACGGCAATGTTAAATTCAACGTAGTATTTCAAAAAAATTACGAAAGTTATCGCCTTTTCCTCCATTCCGAAAAGATTTCCTTGACCTACGTGCTAGGAGGGAAAATTTTTACATTCCATACCCGTAGCACAATCAATTTTGCCGAATTTTTAAAAGATTTCATAGAAAATCATACCCATAGTTCCCCTTAAAACATCCATCAATTGTGGTTCAGGGTGAATATTTTCTAAAAAAGCCATTGCTTATTTTTTTAAAAAAAATTCCATAGATAGGTAGATGACACTACACGTATTAGGACATCCTCTTGCAAATAAGATTTTGATGGATTTGCGTGACAAAAATACTCCGGCAACAAGATTTCGTGAGTTGGGAAAGCAGTTGACATATTTCCTATTGATTGAGGCAACACGAGGACTAAAAACCAAACCGAAAAATATAGAAACTCCACGGGCGAATTTCGACGATACGGATCTAGGACAGTCGCTTGTCGTCGTGCCGATTTTGGGAGCAGGATTGATCATGTTGCAACCGGCAATAGATATACTACAGGATGTTTCCATAAGATATATTGGTATGGAACGCGACGAAACAACGGCATTGGCTCGAACGTATTGCTGCAAATTGCCAAACCTGAATAATAAATTTGTGGTCGTAGTTGATCCAATGTTGGCCACAGGCAGTTTGGCCGAATTAGCCCTTGAAACCGTCCTCCAACAGAATCCCAGCGATGTTGTCATGGTTTCCATAATTGCAGCTCCGGAAGGGGTAAGACATTTGGAAAATCTATTCCCCGACATTCCAATTTATACGGCTGCAGTTGACGAAAGATTGGATGAGCACAAATTTGTCTTTCCCGGGCTTGAAGATTTTGGTAACCGGGCGTACGATACGAACTGAAGTGATGATATTAAGGAAAGTAATAAAATTTTGCGATTTCACAGATCGGGTAATGACCAAGTGCCTGCTGGAGGGTATTTGCGTTGGTATATTTTCATTTTTAGCCATGTTAGCCGCATACATATCGGGTGTGTGCACATATAACATCAAATTATTTAGGGCGAAGCGTGATGATACAAGTATCCACTAAGCAATTGATCCTAATGCTAGCAAGCATGGTCGCATTGATGTTCGTGGGGAGCACATTAATGTTTGATCGTGGGGATTCCCTGAAAAATAATCATCCTGTGCCCAAAAGTGGTACTTTTAGCCTACCCTGCCATGGCAAACGATTCCTATTGTTCATGCTTTTGATATCCTGTTGTACGGCGGATAATCTACAGAATTTTATCGGTTTGTTAACCATTGTGTGGAGTGTTTCCCTATTGGTACATGGATATGGGGATACAAGGTACGTCGCAAAAAAATTTGCAGCCTGCCATTGTTTGGCCCTCGCTTTGTGTGCCTGCGCAGATATATTATACAAAAGCATGGGTTGGTGTACCTGCCCAATCACATTGTACATCCTTGGGTTTGGGCTACTAATGCCCGTATATCCACTGAGCAGCTGGATCGATTCTTTTTTTTCACGGGCTCCATCGTTATTTTTAAGTACTTGGTTGATCATCATACGTCCCGTTGTGGTTTCGTTTTTCCTATCAGCCATAGGGCCGCTGCTTCCCATGAAGGAAAATACTTCAATTTATCTACTTTTGTCCATAATGGTGTATGGCTCACTGGGATTTGTTCCCATTCTATTTTTTTCCAAGGCAAAACTGCGTACCCTGATGGCATATATGGCATGCTGGCAAGGTGGATATGTTTGGCTCTTCACTATGTATTTGCCGGTGGAAATGTTTGATTTGATCACGCTCTTAGCTATTACGCAGGGAATCTTTATGGCCATTATCATACAAGCCATAACCGCCCTGTACAAACACGCCAAGTCTGATTCTATCAAAAACCTCGAAGAACTATTCGAATCAAACTATTTTGCCGCCATTTTCATAATGTCTGCCATGGTGTTTTTGACAATTACGCCGCTTATTTTTGCTTATAGAAAGCCTATGCCCGCGCTACCACATATCTTTGTCTATCAAATATTAGCTAGCATGGTATTGCCCATGATATTCAATCTGAAAATTTACAAGTTAATGGATAAATCGTCCTTTAAAGCTGATAAAATCTCATCCTAACAGCAATGGTTACTTCCAAAATAGCTATTTTCCTCGACAGGGATGGGACGATCATTGCTGATAAAAATTATCTCAAAGACCCAGATGGTGTTGAACTATTACCTGAGGCAAAGGATGCCATTTCAAATTTAAAATCGGCGAAATGCATGCTGTTTTTGTTCAGCAATCAGAGCGGAATAGGACGAGGAATAATTTCCATGGATGACGTATCCAGATGTAACCTGCGCATGATGGAACTGCTCGGTTACGGATCGAATACATTCGACGCAATTTGTATAGCTCCGGAATCCCCCGATAATACCCCAATTTATAGAAAGCCATCTCCAAGATTCATAGTCGAAATGGTAGAAAAGTTTGACCTTGCGAAGGAAAATTGTTACATGGTGGGAGATAAAGAAAGTGACATTCTTGCTGGTATAAATGCGCAAATAAATGCCATTTTGATTGCAACCGATGGCGGAACAAAAACACCTTTCTTCGAACATCAAAAAAACAAAGAGATTAGGGTTTTTTCCTCACTTTTTGAGTTTTCAAAGTGGTTGCTTAAAATATATCCAGGTGGATTCTTAGAATTTGATACTAAAAATAAATTGCAAAATACCGAAAGTGTGCTTACAAAAATTCCTAAAAATTAAATTGTTAAATTTTTATAGCTTTGCGCAAAACACTAAGGTAAGATGGCTATGGACAGAAAGGACAACTCTGTGGTTTCTTCTGCGGGTGATAATGCACCTGCGGTGTCTGTAATCGTCCCTTGCTATAACGACGCGAAATATGTTCCCGATTGCCTTGATTCTTTACTCGCACAAACTTTCCAAAATTGGGAAGCGATTTGCATAAACGACGGTAGCTCCGATAATACCCTTTCCGTTCTCAAGAAGTACGCTCGCTGCGACCAACGCATAAGGGTCATAAATCAAAAGAACCAAGGTGTTTGTTTTGCAAGGAACAGAGCAATCGCTGTCGCACGGGGGAAATACATCTATCCGTTGGATGCAGACGACAAGATTGCAAAAACCTGCCTTGAAGAACTCTACAACACCATCACGACAACCGACTATGTATTGGTTTGCACGGATGGCAAGCTTTTCGGAACAAAGCACGGCAAATGGGATTTACCAAAGCCGACGAAGTGGAATATGTATAACTGGCACAACGCCATACACAATTCTGCCATGTATCCCAAAAAACTTTGGGAGAAATATGGCGGCTACTATGAAGGGCTAAATCACATAGGGGCGGAGGATTTTGATTTTATGCTCCATTTCGTTGATGACGGACAGAAATTCACACGCATAGCAAAGCCGCTATTCTTTTACAGGGTCAAGGCAAAAAAATTATCTCGAAATGCACGGGCAGTGAACTATGGGAATACTGCGAATCATTTGGAAAAGGAGCGCATTATTTTGGAACGCCACCCGAAAATGCTCGCCTATGAGAAGCTGAAAAAGTTGAAAAAGATTTTAATGATGTTGCCAAGGTTTATTTTTTGCATAAAATACAAGTTTGACAGGAAGCGGTGTCATCACATTCGCTACGTCCGCGTGTTCAGAATCCCAATCTATTGGTGGAAGGTGAAAGAATAATGACGACCTTCAAGTATAATGTCGGTGGTGGAAAATGGAATTTAGCACCTTGGATACTCAAAGAATGGGAATCAAAATGAAAAAGGCATTCAGAATCATACGCAACACTTTGACCATTCGCCCGCTCCGCAAATTCATAAAGCGCAAATTTATGGAGATGCAAATTGACCGCAAATTTCGCCATACGCCGAAGTTTGATAAATCTGTCAGAGTCCACAAGAAATCTGTTCTTATTGTAGAGCCGTATTCCATACATGGAGAATGCCTCCCTGGCTGGACAAAGTATTTTCAAGATTTGGGCTACACGGTGGACATTTTTACACGCTATGAAAATTTTGCAGAAAAACCTTTTTGCCAATACCCGAACCCGCCGCGTATTTTCGCTGGCAGTTTGTCGATGCTAAAAAAATGGCTGTGGGACAGACGGATTGGAGAATACGAAGTTTGTTTTCTCGCGAGTTCCATTATTTTGGGTCTCCCGCCGTATGTACACTTTCTTGACTATCTTGGATCCACACCACAGGGAAAACTCGGCTGTTTGTTTATAGACCATGCGCCGAATATGTTTTTCAAGCAATATAATGAAAAGACGCTGGTACGACAAAATCGCATTTTTACCCTGTCGCATCTGCCGGAAATGCCGCAACTGAATCCGCACTATTTCGGCGAATTTTCTAAAAATAAGAAAAATAAGAAGACAATTTTCATTGCAATTGGGCGCATAAGTAAGGGCGTAAGGAATTACGATCCAATGATTGAATCCGTACGAAAACTTGCCCAAAGCGGCAAAAATTTTGCCGTGCACGTCATAGGTATCGGAGAAATGGAAATACCTGCGGATTTAGAAAAATATATCACCTATCTTGGCCGTCTTGATTATCCAAAATTGTACGCTGAAATTGAGCAAGCGGATTTCATAGTCGCGGGGCTTGACCCGTTCTGCGAGGAGCATCACCAGTATTTGGTTGGTTGCACGACTGGAAACCTGCAACTATCACTCGGATTCTTGAAACCTGTGCTTATTAGCCGCATATTCGGCGAGCATTATGAATTGTCCGACAAAAGCGCAATCTTGTATCCGGACAACGAATTGCTTGGCGCAATGGAATCCGCAATAGAAATGAACGGCTCGGAATATACAAAAATGCAAACGGCGTTGCAATTGCTTGCCAACGAAATTTATGGACGATCGTTGGCAAACCTGAAATCCGCAATGCAGTCTAACCACAAAACCGGCATAAAAACGAACATGGCGCTGATGTGCAAAACATATATCGAAAACCTGACTCCATTAAAAATTCTAAAAGAAAGTACTGACGTGCATAATGTCGACAAAATTCCATTTTATATCGTCGTGTCCGCAAAAGATTTAGAACAAATCAAATCCGCAATTATCTCCGGCAAAGAAGATTACAAAATCGTAGCCATGCCGGAGGAACCAATTTTGGGCGGCGAGTCGCTGGGAATGGGCTGGCTTGACCAGCAGGTTATAAAATTAAAATTCTATAAAACTAATCTTTGCGATTTTTATTTGGTGCTTGATAGCGATTCTTACTTTATTAGGGACTTTTTCGTTGATGACTTTATGTTTGACGATGAAACGCCATATATTGTTTGCCACGAAGGGAAGGCGGAAACGCTTCTGAACACAAAGTTCGGCAATACTAGTGCGATGTATGAAAAGGAACAGTTCATAAAGAAGTTTTTCGGGCGCAAAGGTAAAGATTACAGATTTTTAACTTCGCCGTTTATGTTCTCATCCGCTGTCTGCCGTGCGCTGGACTTGGAATTGGGCGCGGCATACTGCATCCGTTCCTGTTCCTGTGAGGCGGCGTGGCACGGAGAATTTCTTTTGAAATCCGGTGCAAAATATAAACCGACCGAGTTATTCTTTGAAGCTATGGTTTATCAAAAGAAACTGAACCTGTGGCGAAAACTCAAAATCACGACCAATGACATTTCCAAACAATATCTTGGCATAGTTATGCAGGACAAATTTCTGCGGGAGCATGAGTATGAAAATTAGAAAATTTCTTATCAAACTGATTCCGTTTCGGAATTTGCGCCACAAATTGTGCGACAAACATTCCCCGCACAAGATAGAAATCACCACCAAAACAAAATGTCTGTTCGTTGCTCCACATCCGGATGACGAAATAATTGGTGGAGGAGGGCTGATGTGTCTGTATCCTAAAAACTTTGATGTCGTGGTTATGGGGTCAAGCGGAAATGCCTGGCAGGATTTGACAGCCGAGCAACGGGCGAAGATTCGCACGGACGAGTTTGGCGATGTTATGAATGCGCTTGGCATAAAAAATCATTGGATTTTCCAGACTATCGGATTGCATGGAATCATGCAGATGGATGCACTTTTTAGGGAATACTTGAAAGCATTGAAAACGGCACAGTACGACTACATTTTCCTGCCGGTTCCGCACGACCGCCATCCAGACCACAACCATGTGGTTAATAAACTTTTCAAGCGGATTCTGCGACAAAACGGGTATAAGAAAAATTTACGGATTGTATTTTACGAAGTATGGTCGCTGTTGCCGAATCCGAATTGCTTCATCGATACGACAAAGGTCATTGACCGCAAGACGGAAATTCTGCGTCTTTACAAATCTGCCCATGTTCGCTTTCAATATGCAGATACCAGTCGTGCGCTCAACCAATATCGCGGAATGCAAAATGATACCCTTGGATTTGCTGAGGCATTTTTTGTTGATTCGGTTCATAATTATCTGCATCGTGATTACAAGGTTCCGATAGATGGATAACAATTTCTGCCATAATTGCACGGGCTGTGGGGCGTGTGCCAACATTTGCCCCAAGTGGGCGATTGAAATGTGGGAAAATGCGGAGGGATTTCTGTATCCGCACATTGATGCAGAAAAATGCATTGATTGCGGTCTGTGCGCAAAAACTTGCCCCGTATTGAATCCAAAATACGAGAATAGCGAAGAGCCGTTGGTCTATGCGGCGATGGCAAGTGATGAACTGCGGGCGAAATCGTCAAGCGGTGGAATTTTCAGCGTCCTTGCTTTGCATACCCTAAACGCGGGTGGTGTCGTCTGCGGTGCAGCGTTCAACACGAAAAAACGCAATGTGGAACATATCATCATAGATTCTGCCACTGACCTACATAGATTGCAATCAAGCAAATATCTGCAAAGCGACACGCGGCGTGTTTATTCGGAAATCAAAGAATTCCTATGCGCAGGCAGAACCGTTTTATTTACTGGAACGCCGTGCCAAAATGGGGGGCTTCACACATATCTTGGCAGCAAGTCGGATAATCTTTTCATATTAGACATAATCTGCCACGGCACACCCAGTCCGAAAGTATATCGCAAATACCTGGACGAACTTGCACTGGATGGAGATTTTATCAAAACGGATTTTCGGGACAAAAGGGACGGTTGGAAGCCTGAACTCACTACCACCACCATTACTACTACCACTACCTATTCAAGACCTGCAAACGATGACGACTTCATGCTTGCGTTTCTGAAGAATCTTTGCCTGCGAAAATCCTGTGGCAAATGTCCATTCAACAGACTTCCGCGCCAAGGCGATTTGACAATTGGTGATTTCTGGGGTGTGCCAAATAAGTTTGACGACCGGCGGGGGACAAGCGTCATCCTTGCAAACAACCCTCACGGCGAAAAATTGCTTGCCAAAATTAGCCCGCAACTGAAATTACTGAAAAGAGCAACACTGGCAGAGGCATTACCTGGCAATCCATGCCTAGATAGTTCAACCACCGAAAATCCTTTGCGGGAAGAGTTTTTTGAGAATCTTGATAAAAAGTCCTTGCACGAAAATGTTTCGGAATTGGTAAATAAAAAATACGATTACCTATGCCTGAACTTTTGGACTTCGTTGAACCACGGTGCGGTGTTGACGGCTTACGCGGCGCAGGAATTGCTGGCAGGTTTAGGATATACTTCGGCCCACATTGACTATCGCTATTCGCACATTAGTCCGGAAAAATTTAACGGTAGCTTCACGGACAACTTTGCGCAGAAGTATTTGCACCGCACGGCGCAGTGCCGAAACATTTGGAACTTTGACGAACTGAACAAAATGGCACGGCGTGGGTTCATAGTAGGCAGCGACCAGGTCTTCCGAGATGATTACATTTCCGACACCTATTTTTGGTATCTGCTCGGATTCGCTACACCAGAAAAACAACGCATTGCATTGGCGGCAAGTTTCGGCAAAGATTCATTCGACCTGCCGGTTGCAAAGCCATTCTTTGACTGCTTTAATGCGATTTCCGTGCGGGAGGACGATGGGTTGAAATTCGTGCCAGACGGCAAGCATATCCTTGATCCAGTATTCCTAGCGGATAGTGCCATATTCCATGGACTCGCGGATTCCGTGCAAGTTTCGCCGTGCAGGGTCGTCGGCTATATTTTAGACGAAGGCGAAACGGATACGAAATGCGATAAAAACATGGCAAAAGAAAATGTGTCGGTGGAGGAATACCTGTCCCATATAAAGAATGCCGAATTGGTGATTACGGATAGTTTTCACGGGACTTGCTTTGCGATTCTTTTCAACCGCCCGTTCGTAACACTCAGGAATGTGGTGCGTGGAAATTCGCGCCTTGATTCCCTGTTCCGCGACTTGAAGATAAAGGATTTTGATAATTTCGATTGGGCTGCGATAAATGCGACAATAGCAAAACGTCGCGTGGAGAGCATGGAATGGCTGAAATCCGTGCTTAAAAACGAACAAACCAAAAATCCCGAATTACGCGAAAAACTGAAAGCTGATGGTATTCGGGGCAAAAAGAAAAAACTCACACCATTGCAGAAAATCTTTTCAATCACCCGCCGTGGTGGCAGAAAACAACTCTGCGTTTTGGGAATAAGGATAAAGATATGAGCATAGGATCGAAGCTTGCAAATTGGCAAAAAGAAAAAGGAAAGAAATGATAAAAAGATATGGACCTAAAAGTCCTCACGACGATTTTCAAGGGCAATGGCTAGACCTTAAAGATTTAGAAGCATTCATGAATTTGGTTATTAGTGCTAACCCAGATGATGTTTGGGCAATAGAACAGTTGGGCTCTGGAGGTGGGCGGTTGCTAGAAGCGGGTTGTGGCGCTGCTCCATTTGTAATATATTTTAAGCGCAAAGGATACAACATAGACGGAGTAGATTTTGCCGAAAAAATTGTTGAAAGATTAAATTCTCTATACCCTGATTTGAATATATTTTATGGAGATTGCACCAACCTTTTCATGGTTCCGGACAATACATATGACGGATATATTTCCCTTGGAGTTATAGAACACCTTGAAGAAGGTCCCAACAAATTCCTTGAAGAAGCGTATCGCATATTGAAACCCACAGGTAAAGCGTGGATAACTGTGCCCTACATAGGCGATAGGATAACTCCCATAGTAACAAAGCCAGATGCCGAAAATCCTGAGTTTTTTGAGAATGTTTTTTCCGAGGAAGATTTGGTGAATGCAGTTGAAAGGAATGGATTCCAGGTAAAAAAAATAAAATACACAAATCATAATCCAATCATATATCAGCTATCCAAATTGTTCCGCCATCGGAAAATAAAATGGAAATTGAATTGGCTTGGCGTGTGTGTCAGGGAGTTTTTGCGCTTGGTAGGAAGCAAAAAATACGCCCATTCGATTGGCGTGCTTGTGGAAAAAATGGCGGGATAAATTCGATGCATAGTTGCAACGAATTAAACAAAAATCAAGAAATTGTTAAAAAGAATTAATTTTTAGATGACTTTTTTACAGAGAAGTTATTCTCAGGCAGATAGTTTTTTGGGAGGAAAGGATATAATAAAAAAGTTTTTCTAAAAATGACAAAAACAACGCGAGTAATGATAAAGGCAACACAAGTCACCGAAGATAAAGATGTGATTCTTCGTGAAAATATTTTGCCGAATGTTTGGTGGAACAGGTTCGATTTGCGTTTTGGCAGCGACTATGATTTGTGGGAAGTAAAAAGCGATTTCGGCACCCATTTCATCGCTAGCCATTTGGACGGGGATCAAATCGTAGTGTCAATGTATCTGCGCCGCATAAGCCCAAGTATTTTTGACGAGTTTCTGGAATTTTTGTTTCAGCATTACAAAACAGCCAAATCGATTTACATTTTACATTCCCATACGATGTGCACCGGCTTGGAGACGATGGAGCACGCACACATTGAATTTCCGAAAACGGTGGAAGAGTTTGACGCACAGCTATCGCATCTAATCAGATACAACACCAGGCGATATCCAAAGAAAATCTATAAAAACTTTGGAGATTACGAAATAAAGCATTGGCCTATTGCCGATACTCCCCAGGAAATTCACGACAAATATAAAAAGTTCAAGCTGGCGACGCATGGCAATATAGATAATGTCGCAATGGCTATGAGCAGCGAAGTCTGGGCCATGTATATCGGCGAAGATGTTGCGGCAATTTTGCAGATTTCCGATACTTCGGGGGGGAAGGATTTATTCCTGGTGAATATAACCTATAACCAAAAATACGCAAATTTGTCCCCCGCCAATGTGCTTTATTATGCCGCAATCAAATCCTGCATAGAACGCGGTGCAAAAAGAATGTTCCTTTTCAAAATGTTGGAGTACAAGCGACGTTTCAACGGAATCGGTACCACCACATGGACGGGGACTTTGCCGCGCGAGCACTTTATTTATCCGCATTGGATTGAAGTTTTGGCAAAATTTCCACGCTGGACGCATAGCATTATCAAGTTTTTATTGCCATACAGGTGCCATAAGCGGGCGTTTGCCTCCCTGATCTGCAGGGAGCAGGAGAAATGGCTCTATCTAACGGACAGTGACATAGGATATGATAACACTGACCGGCATTCGCTATCGCCCAGCGTTTTCCTGCCGAGAATTATGCCCGTTTTAAAAAAGTGGCGTGGAAAAGTTTTTGCCGACATTGGCTGTGGCGACGGTTTTGTTTTATCAGGGGTCGCGCCGCTATTCAAGCGAGTCATCGGCGTTGAATATGACCCAAGAATTGCTGAAATCTGCCGGGCCAAAAAAATAAAAAACGCCGAGATCTACAACATTGATGCGACAAAGATTTCGAACGAAATTATGGACGCCATAGATGTGTTCTACATCTATAATTCATTCCACGGAGAAACTTTTGAAAGGTTTATTGAAAGCATGAACCGCTCGCTTGCCCGCCGTCCGCGCGGATGCCTTTTCATTTACGCAAACCCTACCTGTCAGGAATTCAGCAATAGACTAAAGGGATTCAAGATAACGCAGGAAATCCCGGCAGGCGGAGCATTCGGCGTTCTGATTTACGAATTTGGCACGGCAAGCCACTCGGCTTTCTAATTCACCATTGGTTTAAAAAAGAGCGACAACCCCTCCATCGCTATTGCAAGTTGCAATTAGTTCCACTGCATCTTTTGCAAGAGTTTTTTCGTGCATCCTATCGAGGACGTCCGTGCTGTAGGTATCGCCGGAGCCGTCCTAGTAGAAGTGAATTTTGGAGAGGTCGTGGCCGCGGAGAGCATGCCAAAGCATGGCAGCCAGGTATTCGGGGAGAGAGGGACATTTTCTTCCCTGGCTAAAGCTTGTGCTCTGGCCAGGAAATCGCCGGTTGTATCTCCTTTGATGTTGAAGGACGGAAGTGCTGCCGATGAATTCGGCATGGTCAATCATAGGATGGAAAATCCAGGCCATGTCAAGGAATAAATAACATAAATTTGTCAGTAATTGTAAAAACTTCCTCCTACGCCGCCCTATTCGGCGCGGGGTATGGGAGCGGCAACACTTTTTCTAACTGGACGGTGGGGAACTTCGGCGCCGAAGCTAGCCTGACCAGCACCGGTTCCGCCTACGCCTACGCCGCCCTATTCGGCGCGGGGTATGGGAGCGGCGGCACTTTTTCTAACTGGACGGTGGGGAACTTCGGC
>JAIRKQ010000002.1 GCA_031260055.1 Puniceicoccales bacterium | reverse complement strand
CCAATTTTATTTTTAGAAGATAAAATGAGCAAGTGGTGCGCATACCTAATTCGCCGTTTTAGGAGAAAATTCTTAACTGCCATTGGATTGGAAAAGGAACATTGGAAAATGGGTTGGTGAAATGGATAAAATAAAGAATTTAGTCGTTGGCTGTGGTTTTTCCGGTGCAGTGTTTGCCCGCAGGATTGCCGAAGAATGGAACGAAAAAGTCGTCCTCATTGATAGCAAAAATCACATTGCCGGCAATTGCTACGATTATCTGGACAGAAATGGCATTTGTGTTCACAAGTACGGTGCCCATATTTTTCATACAAGCATAAAGCCCGTTTGGGACTTTGTTAGCCGCTTTACAAGATGGTACCCTTGCCAGCACAAGGTCAAAGGCCTGGTCGATGGACAAATTGTCCCGATTCCATTTAATTTAAATTCGCTTCACCAACTATTTCCCAAATCCATGTCAAATGAAATTGAACAATGCCTAATAGGGAAATTTGGTTTTAATGTGAAAGTACCCATTCTGGAACTGCGAAAGGCCGGTAACAAAAATTTAGAGTTTTTGGCAGAATATATCTACCAGAAGATTTTTCTGGAATATACTCTGAAGCAATGGGGTGTGAAGCCGGAAGAAATTGATCCTTCCGTTACGGGACGTGTTCCCGTTTATATCAGTCGAGACGATCGCTATTTTCAAGACAAATACCAAGGTATTCCGCTGGAGGGCTACACAAGACTAATCGAAAAAATACTCGATCATCAGAACATCGAAGTGTGTCTTTCGACGCCATTTTCAAAGAATATGGACTACGATCGCCTGTTTTACACCGGGCCTATAGATGAATTTTTTGACTTCGAGCTGGGCGAATTACCATACCGTAGTATTCACCTCGATTTTGTTGAGTTTCCCTACGAAAAATTTCAGGATGCTGCTGTTATTAATTATCCTTGTAATTATGACTGGACGCGCATAGGTGAATACAAGTATTTTTTAAATGACAAATCGGACAGGACGGTAGTATCCTACGAATATCCCACAGCATTTGAACGAGGCAAAAACGAGCGCTACTACCCGATCATGAAAGCAGAAAATCAGGTGCTTTATGACCGCTAATCTTGCATTGGCGCAGAAAATGCCCAATATGTACTTTTTTGGGCGTTTGGGGGACTATAAGTACTATGACATGGACACAGCCCTCGAACGCGCATTGGAACTTTTTGAAAAAATTAAGCGATGAAGTAATTTTTCTAAGGTCAAAAATATTCCGCTTCCAGCTTTCGCGTAACCGTTCTATTCATTTGATGTCAATTTGCAAAATGCAAATTTATGCTTGACGTCTAATTTTTGCTAAGTTTCCATATGACCATTAGTTAGACAGTTTTCCATTAGAAAATTTGAAAATTTGAAAATTTCGCAAAGGTTTTACCCCCTGAGACAAGCGAATTGTTTCCTTCTTAAATGGAAAAATAAACAAGGAAAAGTTAATTATGAAAGCACTTCCTAAGGTTTCCATAATCGTCCCGATTTATGGAGTGGAGAGGTATCTTTGCCAGTGTCTTGATAGCATTTTAGCGCAGACATTGAGAGGAATTGAAATTATTTTGGTTGACGATGGTTCGCCGGATAAATGCCCCCAAATTGCGGACAAATACGCGGCCAAGGATAGGCGCATAGTGGCCATTCATCAAACAAATGGTGGCTATGGTAAGGCATGCAATACGGGTTTGGGGAAAGCAACGGGAGAATACGTCGCCATTGTCGAACTCGATGACTTTATTGTCTCTGACATGTATAAAATCCTTTATGCGGTAGCCAAAAAGTACAATGTTGATGTTGTAAAGTCAGCTTTTAACATTTACTTTGACATCTCGAATCGGAAGCCAAAAATCGGAAGAAAGTACTCCTGGTTTAGTTCAAGCGACAGTCACTACGAAAAACCGCGGAAAGTTTTTACAATTACGGAACATCCAGAATTTTTCTATTTTCACCCCAGCTATGGTCATGCATTTATCGCCGCGATTTCATAGAAAAACACAGGATACGCATCGAAGAAATCCCGGGCACAGGATGGACGGATACTTGTTCTAGGTACAGACGCTGTGCTTAGCTGAAAGCATCTTTTACATCGAAAAACCCTTATATTACCGGCGTTTAACATATGAGGACGATGCACTAAGCCTAAAAAATTTTACAATTCCTTTTAAAAGGACCAAGACGATTCACAGGTGGTTAAATTCTCAAAATATCTTCGATGAAAATGTTTGGGCTTGCCTATATAAAGGGAACTTGCTTACATTCATAATGTTCTACGAATAATCAGAACAAGGCAATTAGAAGAAGTTATTTTTTGGATAAGGGAATGTCTCGATGGCATGGATCCTAAAGTTATAAATGCAAATAGATTCATAAACGAGACGGAACGTAAACAGTATCGCCGTGCCCATTCTTACTATTACTATTATTATTACTGCTGGATACGAAGATTAAACACTCCACTTAAAAAAGTAAGCCATTCTATTCTTTCCATAAAAATACACAGATGTTTTTGGTTTGTGAACTTTTTAGGAATTCAGATAGGGTCCAAGGA
>JAIRKQ010000001.1 GCA_031260055.1 Puniceicoccales bacterium | reverse complement strand
GCGATACCCACTGCGTCGCTAACGTTCCCAGCGGTCAAAAGCAACCTTACCGGTCTCCCAAGACTGTCGCAAAGGGCATGTAGCTTGCTGCCGAGTCCACCTTTGGTTCGCCCGATGTGTCAAATGGAAGACCTCCTTTTTTTAGGCTCGCCGCCGTCCTGTGTACTTTTAAATGGGTTGCGTCCATCATCAAGATTTTCGTCTTGCACTTGGACAGCCTTTGCAAGATCTTGGCGAATATACCCTCCTGCCCTACTGGATAAAACGGTTGTACAACGTCTTGTAAGGCCCATATCCCTTCGGCGCATCCCGCCATTTCAACCCGTTGCTAAGTACGTAACTATCCCACTGATCACTCTCCGATCATCCACCCGGGCCTTCCCTCGCGACTTCGGAAAATACAACCTTATCCTTTCAAAGGCTTCTTCTCTTATTAACTCCATTTTTGCCAATCCCCTATTGGCCTTTCCCTGACCTGTCAATACTCTTTTATGAGTCCTGACCCTAGGAAAAATTCGGTAAAAATGCAGGCTTTCATCTTGATGAAGCATACAAATTATCGGACTTGCCACAGAGACGGTGCTGTAAATTAGCGTCAAATATCTCGTATGAGGAATAATGAGAGAAAATGGCATACACTGGGAGAAAACATTGTGAAAGGACAAATTATGGAAAGGGACGCATGGACTGTTGCCATGGGGGAAATAAAAAAACAAGCCCTTCTGGGGCAGGTAATTAGGCCGACTATTAACGCAATATTTTGGGTGTCAAACAGAGTCCTGTGGAGGGATTTGCTGTCGGATCTAAACGGAAGAACCGGAATCAAGAAGCAAGAGAAAATTTGCTTGTCCCCCTATGGGGAAGGCGGAACCGTGACGGGTAACAGCGAATTCAATACATGCAAAAAGCATCAACGCAGGGCAGGAACGAAGGTAATCAGATAACAGAGCGCGGAAATTGCTTAATGCGAAAACAGATCTAATTACGAAAAATTTGCGTCTTTGCAGATAGATGCTTATGTTTTCAACGAGATTTGAAAATTTCTTTTTTCCCATGGCCTACTTTCACGAATATCTTCATGGGTTTCATAGCATTAAAATTCACTCTCTACCTTCCTTGCTTTTTATTTTTCTCTCTTTTCGAATTTTGCACAAATTTTTCAATAAAAGGACTTGACTTTTCTTGCTATATGCGCATTATAGGCAACTAATGTTGGCTTGAAAAGTCTTCATTCCTGAATTAAAACTAAATTGGAGAGTGTTTATTATGAAAAAATTAGCAATGGTTGCTGCAGGTTTGTTAAGCCTGGGTTGTTTGGGGGCATTTGAAGTTCCCGCTTTGAGTTTAGATACTAGTATAAAATTTGCCACGCGACACATATACCACGGTCGCCAGCAAGGTTATGAGGTGTTTGCTCCAAAAGTTGAGCTTGGTGTACCTGCATTTGAAGGAGGGAAGATCTATTTTGGTGTAGATGCGGTCCTCGGTTTAGGGAAAAAAAATGAAAATGTGGATTCTGCAGTAAGTTCTACAGTAGGAGTTCCTTCCACAAGAAACGAAACAGATCCCTACATAGGAATATCCTACGAAGTAACAGATTTGCTAACGTTAGATGCTGGCTACGTTCATCATTTTTATACAAACACGCCGGATAAATACCTGACAGTGTTAGAAGGTGAGAGTCTGGCGGCGGCGGAGAAAAATCTTACCAACGCAAAGCGTCACTCAAATGAAATTTTTCTCGGTGCGGCAGTGGATGTAATATTAAGCCCGACATTGCATCTTTCCTATGACTTTGAGGCTAAGGAAGTGGATATAGAGGGTCGTGTGACTTATGCCTATGATCTCAGTCAGTTCGGAGCGTCTGGTGCTGCTCTTGAACTTGGAGGGAAGATTGGTTATGACAGAACCGGCAAACCGTGGCTGGAGAAGGAGGCAGATTCCCATTCCCAAGGAAAAAAAGGTTACTTTTACGGAGGGCTGAATGCCGATGCAATATATAACTTCAACGAGCATTCAAGGGCACGTGCCGGTGTTGAATTTTGTGGTAACAGTTCTAAAGCGAACTGGTTAAGTGGCCTCGTTAATTCGTATAATCTAAAAGGCAGAAAGACTTTCGTATGGTTCAATGCGTCCGTTGATTGTTCGTTTTAAAGGTTCATACAGTTCTATTTAAGAGTTAACCCGTCGAAAGACGGGTTTTTATTTCTTTCAAACTTTGTTAATTACACGATTGTAAAGCTAGGGCAGCTTGACTCTATATACTGAAAAAGAGGAGGGCTATCGGAGAAATGCGGAGAATAGTATGTGATATTTACAAGGGAATGAATTGATGGAGTAAAAAAGATTGCAGCAGGGAAAATTTTGTCCGTAAAATAAGGTGATCGTCCTAGATGCGAAGACACATTCCGGCAAAACTAGCTCATTAAAAAATGATCCTCGGGCCCCGGGGATAAGCCATGACCACACCCAAATTGTATCTATGTTGCCGCCAGATTTTCAATGTTCCCTGGTGTTTTATTTATCGCTGGGAAATATCCACGATGATCCAAAAGGAAAGGGACTTCTAAAAGAAAACATTTCTGAAATCTGTGTTTGCCTACCTTGGACCTTGGACCTTGGTGAATTTTATGAATAAATCCCGCAACTGTTTTTCCGAGGGAACAGATGGAGACTGGGACGTCAAGTCCTGTCCTCTTTGGGTCTTTGGAAAGGCAACTACGTCTCTAATGCTGCTCGTTCCACAAATTATCGCCGCTATTCTATCCAGACCCAGGGCAATCCCTCCGTGAGGCGGAGCTCCGTATCTAAACGCCCGCAACATGTATCCAAAGCGGCTATCAACCACATTATCGTCAATCTTTAAAATATCCTTGAATACTTTTTCTTGAACATCGGATTGGTGAATCCTTACGCTGCCACCACCGAGTTCCATGCCATTCAGCACAATATCGTAGTGCTGCCCTCTCACGGCATGGGGATTCGAGGTCAAAATATGCAAATCCTCTGGAACGGGCGCTGTAAATGGGTGGTGTGTGGCAATGTAGCGATTTTGTTCCTCGTCAAATGTCATCAGCGGGAAATCCACAATCCACAGAAAATTAAACATATCTTCTCCAATGGACAAAACTCCATGTTTTATGGCCATATCGCGGCATTCCAGGCGCACCCGCCCCAAAATATTGCAGGAATTTTCCCACTTGCCGGCGGCAAAAAACACCATATCTCCTTCCTCCATTTCTAGCTCTGATTGCAGACATTTCTTTTCAGATTCGGACAAAAATTTTAAAATTGGCGACTTCCATTGGCTTCCTTCCACCTTGATAAAGGCCAGCCCTTTTGCCCCCATCGCTCGCGCTGCGTCCTCGAGCTGCTTCATTTCTCCCTGTGACAGGGAAGCCAATTTCTTAGCATTAAACGCCTTAACCATGCCCCCATCGGCAACGCTCTGCGCAAAAACTTTGAACGACGACGACTTGAACACCCCCGTAATGTCATGAATTTTCATGGCAAAACGCGTATCGGGCTTATCAGAGCCATAATTGTTCATCGCCTCTCTGAATGGCATGCGAACAAATGGAATTTCCAAATCGACGTTTAAAGTATTTTTCCAAACGTGGGCTAACATTCCTTCGATCAAAGCGTAAATATCCTCCCGGTCGATGAAGGACATTTCCAAATCGATCTGGGTAAACTCTGGCTGGCGGTCAGCGCGCAAATCTTCATCTCTAAAGCAGCGAGCCAGGGAATAGTAGCGCTCAAACCCCGCGACCATGAGCATCTGTTTATATTGCTGCGGAGACTGCGCCAAAGCGTACGCTGAACCAGGATTTAGGCGACTCGGAACCAAAAATTCTCGGGCTCCCTCCGGTGTGGTCTTAATCAAATAGGGCAACTCGATTTCCAAGAAACCATTTTCATCGAGATAATTGCGGGCAGTACGGGCGGCAATGTGGCGCAAAAATAAACGCTGGTAGCTTTTTTTTCTACGCAAATCGAGGTAGCGGTAAGTCAGCCGCAAATCTTCGCTAACTTGTTCAGCCTTAGAATCTTCCATCGGGAACGGCAGCGGGTCGCATATATTGTGAATGATCAATTCCTCGGCGAGCACTTCAATCTGTCCCGTGGCTAGACGAGCATTTATCGTTTCAACTGGGCGCTCGGCAACAGTTCCATATATCTCAATGACAGATTCGTCCCGCAGTAAATGCACATCATGAAACTTTTCCAGCTTCGGATCAAAAACAATTTGCGTTATTCCTCCGCGATCGCGTAAATCCACAAAAAGCAAGCCTCCATGGTCACGAATGGATTGCACCCACCCAATGAGGCGAACGCTTTGCCCAACATGGGAAACATTTAGCTCGTTACACCTATGCGACCTTTTCATGCGAATCCTCCAAAATTTGCCAAAACCTCATAGGCCCAAGGAAAGAAATTTCTTGATACGAGCAAGATTTTCTTAGAAAGTATTAGCCATACATATCAAACAATGAAAAGAGGGAAAGCGAATAAAAGTAAGCGGGGAAATTTATGCATAAATTTTGGAATCAACATCTTTATCCCAGCTGTTGTTATGATAATGTTCGATGACTGGTTTGGCATTTCCCCCGAATTGGCCCTTATTTTAGCGCTATCGTTCCCTCTGGGCTACGGGGTGTTTGACCTAATCAAAGAGCATAAGTGGAGCCTATTTTCCACTGTCGGCTTTTTCAGCGTGCTGGTAACCGGTGGCATAGGACTACTCAAGCTGCCACAGGAATGGATAGCAACTAAGGAAGCCAGTGTCCCCATAATATTTTTCCTATTCATCGTGATATCATCGTTCAGCAAGCGCACCTTCCTGGAAAAGTTACTGTTTGACGAAAATATCTTGAACAGTGATTCTGTTTACGCTTGTCTGCGAACGGAGGAACAAAAAGCTAAACTTCATAAAATTATGCTGCGGGCATCCATCATATTGGCTTTCTCTTTTCTGCTCAGTGCGGTTTTAAATTTTTGGTTGGCTAAAATAGTGATACGCAGCGAAAGCGGCTCCGTACAATTCACAAAAGAACTCGGTCGCATGGTAGCATTGAGCTATCCCATAATTGTAGTTCCCTGCACCGCTGTTCTGTACTACATGATGCACTACACGGTAAAAAAGCTGGAATGCCTGACGGGCCTAAGCGCCGATGAAGTGCTAAATATAAAGTAAAAAGCCCGCCCTAAGGGCAGGACTCATAAAGTCAAATAGAATCGAAAGAAACAGGCGATACAGATGGCGGAGAAGAAAGTGTGAGAACAGCGGTCGTATGGCGATGCGCGCCTTGGTGCCGGCTATCCAGTTGAGACTTGTGCTATAGCGAGAAATTCTCTCTATCAAAAGAGTTTCCCCTGATTAGGCTGTGCACTGCAGCTGTGGACATTCGTCTAAGATTTGTGCGAGTTTTTTAATGCGCTGCCTTAGCCGCGGATATCCGTCTAAGATTTGTATAATTGTATCCCTGTTTTGGAGCAAGAAATCTACTACGCCCTGGTGTTCAAATATTCTCTCCAAAGTATATGAGAGAATGTTTGGGTGTGTTACTACTCGTTCAAATACATCTGAGTCTTGGAGCAAGAGCTCTACTGCGCCCTGGTAGCTAAATATTTTACTCAAAGTATATTTAGAAATGTCTGGGTGTGTTACTACTCGTTCAAACACATCTGGGTATTGGCGCAAGAAATCTACTACACCCTGGTATCTAAATCTAAATATTACCATCAAAACATACTCAGAGATGTTTTGGCGTGTTACTACTCGTTCAAATACATCTGGGTTTTGGAGCAAGAGCTCTACTGCATCCGGATGTTCAAATATTACATCCAAAGCACCTGCAGAGATGTGTGGGTGTGTTACTACTCGTTCAAATACATCCCTGTTTTGGAGCAAGAGCTCTACTGCGCCCTGGTGTCTAAAAAATATTTTACTCAAAGCATATTTAGAAATGTCTGGGTGTGTTACTACTCGTTCAAATACATCCCTGTTTTGGCGCAAGAAATTTACTACGACGCCTTGGTGTCTAAATATTACACCCAAAGTATCTTCAGAGATGCTTGGGTGTGTTACTACTCCTACAAATACATCTGGGTTTTGGAGTAGGAGCTCTACTACGCCCTGGTGTTCAAATATTCCCATCCATTCATCCCTAGATCGTCCCTCGGCTACAAGCGCACCAGCTAGGGCTTGCGGATCGCCAGTTCCTAAAGGCCTTAGCCACATCCGATGGAAGATTTGCTGCGGCAGCGGCCCTGCGTCCCCAAAGCCTACCTTCAGGCCTCTGTTGATCAGGTGCATGCATGGGCTGCGATCCCTGGTGTACAGGAGATGCATCTGCATCTGTACGAGAAGGTGAAACTCCTTCAGGCGTTGGAAAAGGCCTACTTGCAATTCTACTTGGTGTTACTGTGCTCCACATATAATAAGATTTCTTTTTTAAAAT
>JAIRKQ010000026.1 GCA_031260055.1 Puniceicoccales bacterium | reverse complement strand
TGGCAAAAAATGACAAATCCTTCGCCCTCTCCTTCGCCCTAGGATACAACTTCTAGGCGGGAAAACACCGGTGCTGGAAATATCATTTCCCAACGGAAAAATCCGATATTTCCACGCCCTAGGAAAGGCTCATGGATGAAAAGAGGATACTGCTAAATCTCGGCGAACCCATATCAGCAGAAAGCATTCCTGGCCTATTGCGTGCAAGAGAAGTTCAAGGTAGTTTTCCTCGACAACCTTTCGAGCCTATGTTGGGGAATGAAGGAAAACGAAGCGGATTCATGGGAATAGGTGCTCTTTTGGTTACTTATGCTACGCCACTCCGGTATCGCAATATATCGTCCACCACGCCAACCGAGATGGCAATGAGATGCGGAGGACGTCGCGGAGAGAAGATGCCGCCGACTGGGTAATCAAAGTATCCCCAAATTATGACTTTGCCGACATAGAAAATAGGACAGCGTTTCCCACCGAATTCACTAAAAAAACCGTGACAATGAAGGACAAAAGGAAATTTCCTTGAACTGGACATTCGTCACGGAGGATGGGAAAACGTATGCCGGATTCGAAAAAATTGATCAAAATCGGAGAACTGGCGAAATTGTCTGGCATTCCCGTTTCTACGCTGCGCTACTGGATTTCGGGGGGAAAAGTAAATCCCATCACGCGCACCCAGTCCGATTATATGCTGTTTTTGCCGGAACAAGTTGCGGAGATCAAAGAAATCAACGGCAAGAAAAAGTCCTGAGGTGGAAAGATAAACAACTATCACCTGGTTTCTTCAATATTGAAAATTTCCCTTCTCTTTTTGTGGAACTCTAATTTTGGTGGAATATTGGTGGATTGATCTTTTCTGGTGCCTCGTTTTGGGCTTCCCAAATCTTCCACAAGGCCTGTATTTATACGGCTCGCATCTTGGCTGCCCGGGCAGGGTTCGAACCTGCGGCCAAGTGATTAACAGTCACCTGCTCTACCGCTGAGCTACCGGGCAATATGTGAGTTTTTATAAACGCAATGCTAGCACAATGTCAACAGGAAAAGTAACGCTTCCCATGTTTGTAGCAATGTTTCACTAAAATTGTACCGTTTTGGCAAAAAATTTTACTAGGCCTTTGGGGGATGTTTTTTGTGAATTTTAGTTGGGATTTTTCTTCACTCTAATCGGTAATTTATGTTGTTTTTTATGGAGAGAATTACATATGCCCCCACTAAAATTAACATTGTTAGTGAGGTCCCACCGATGTAAGGGATTGTTATGTTTCTGAGATAGCAAGAATCATTGTATATGCCATGGGCCAAAAGGCGAAAAATATGAATCAGCCTACAGGAAATATTATTTAATAGGTCGCATAGTCCCCATATCTTCCATAGTCCCAAAAATAATGTTACTGCTCCAATGATTATAGCCATCGTCGCTAATGGAACGATAAACATATTGGCAGGAATTGTTAGTAATGACATGCTACCAAAGTAATCAATGGATAGTGGTAAGCTTACAAAATACGCTGCAAATGATATGGAAAAAGATGTTATCAGTAGTTTTTTTAGACGAAACAATATGCGATCAATCGGGGGATAACTTTCAAATTTTAAACCATGTAGATTCAAAAAAACGTGCGACAGGAAATTTTTTAGCGGTACACCTACGAGAACTATTCCTGCAACAACCGCATAGGATAGCAAAAAACTGATGTTAAAAACTACAAATGGATCATATAATATGTGAAACAATGCACTATTTGTTAGGGCCGATAGGACGGTTGGTTTTCTCCCCAGTAAGGATGATATGTAATAAAACGTCACCATGCTTAACGCACGCACGGAGGAAGGAGAACACCCAATGGCGTTGACGTAAAAAGTTAATAAAATTAAAATTGGAACTGCTCTAAACCTTTTAGAAACACACATAACCTTTAGGAAAAAATCAATGGTCGCTGCAAAAATACCCATGTGAATACCGCTGACCGCAAATAGATGGGAAATTCCTAAACCACTAAACAGTGTTCGAGATGATTTGTCTATTCCTTGCCTATAACCAGTTAGCATTCCGGACATTATGCCATGTTCAATTTCTCTATTCTCGACGCCAATGGTAATCGAATGTAGGAATCCATCAAAGATTTTTCTAAAAAATACCTGCCATGGAGAAGCTTTGCTTTCCCACGATAGTAAACAGCCATCGGAAAGCATCCAGTGCACACGCATATTTTTTAAGTGCCTAAAAAACCACCAGTCACTGTTTTCCCTTACATATTTCAATTTCCCTTGAATTTTAAATTTTTGGCCCCGAAATGGAATGGGGGTACCGTTTGTACGTTCTAGGGCGAAGAATATTCGCTCTCCCTTCAGCCGGTGAGCGGTTGAAACATCATTTATTACCCCATATCCATAAAAGATACCCTGCTGTTTATCTTTAATTACTATGGTATCTGCCTTCACAGTTAAAAAAACATTTTTTTGCCAATATTTGGGAGGAGATATTCCCAATTCACAGCGATAGTTGGCGTATATCATACCACACCACATGCTCAACGCCAATGGCACTATAACATTTTGAAGCGGATTGAAATAATAGTTGGTATCTTCACGAGAAACATGTATCACAAACCACAATAGTAGGAAAAATATTATGGAAATGGCTGAGATGCCTATCACAAGAGCAAATTTAGAAGTTCTAATGCCAGCAATGAAAAATAGTAAAGGAAGAAATAACACAGATTCTCGGTGTTCGTATTTCCCCTTTGCTGTTTTTGAAAACGTTTGTTTGGAAGATTTCACAACTTTGAGCGAGTCATTGGCAGGTAATGGGATTTTTTTTGTAAATTTCTACAAAAAAATAAATTTTTTCTGGATTGCTCTGATTTTTTCTTTAAAACTTTCCGCTGGTTGGCGCGTTGTCTATGCGATCGACTTGTGATAAAACCTTAATTCTTTATTGATTATGCACATAGATGATATAAATATTCATGAAGGTGGTATAAGTAGGATTGATTCTAGAACCACCAAAGGGTGGCTTGTTAGAGGCTATAAAAATGGTAACCGCTATTCAAAACTTTTTAGTGATGGAAAACTAGGCGGAAAGGAAGAAGCGTTGAAAAAAGCAAAAATTTTTCGCAATAACCTTCGCGCCCGCCTGAGCGAAATACCTAACAAACCGAGATGTCAAAAGATTGTTTCACGTGACAAACGAAATCAAACAGGCGTTTTGGGCATTTCTAAACTATGCAAGAATGGCAAAGGAGATAAACAATTAGGATTTTTCTCTGTAACATGGCGTCCCGTAAAGGGCAAACAAAAGTGTACGTCATTCTCTATCTCCAAGTATGGGGAAAAAATAGCTTTTAAGAAGGCTGTTGCTCTGCGTTATGAAAAACTATGCGAAGCCTATGGTACAGAAATTGCCACTAGGATTGTTGGAAAAGAAAACATAGAAAAATATGTCAAAAATACAGAATTAGAACAAGCCCCCTATGGAGCTAGTATACTTTCTAGCTAATTGTCTAAGCTAAGGCCTTTGGGGTAAAATGTGTAAAATGTCTGTGCGAATTATCCCTAACTCTTCTCGCACACATATTGTTGGGCTGTGTGATGGCATTTTGAAAATTAGAATTATGGAACCTGCCGAAGGCAACCGTGCCAATGAGGCTTTGACAAAATTTCTATCCAAAAAACTAAAAATTAAAACAATCTGCATTGTGAGTGGCATGCGGGCTAGAAGTAAGGTTCTTGATTTTGGGAATGACTTTACAATCGAACCAATATTAGATAGATTGCTTCGGAAATGAGTTTTCCGTTCATAAACAAAAACAAAGCCCAGGAAAGAATATTGGAGTCATCGCATGCTTTGATTGATAGCGCAAAGAAGGTTATCAAATATCGCAAACATCTTTTGGATGTTGGTGTTTTGGCGAACATTAATCTACAGATCTCCATGCTAGAAAGTTCCATTAAGGCAAAGGATTTTGCAAACCTTGAGGATCAATCAAATGGTCTTAGCAGATTATTAAAGCAACACGGTAGAGATGTTATTCCAGAAACATTTCTAGGAGAAAACATAGAAGCATTGTTCGTGGCTGTTCTCTTAGCGATTGCCATTCGCACATTTTTCATCCAATCTTTTCAAATACCAACCAATTCTATGGCCCCAACATATTATGGAATGACTTGCCAATTGGTAAGCTCGGAAGCAACGGCAGCAAACATTTGGTCGAAACTATGGCACAAAATAAGATTTTGTAGTCGCGAAGTGAATGTTGTTGCTGAAAACAACGGGACTGTGTCCATTCCCCTTGTCAAAGCAAAATTAAAGAAAAACAAGGAAGTGATCTATGTGGTTCCCTACGAAGAGGTTTTCATAAAAAAATATCTGGGACTAGCAAAAGTCAAAGTGAGAAAGTATACTATTTTTGTCGATCATAGGAAGTACCAAATTGTAAGTCCAATTGATCTTTCACTGGATAAAATACTTTTGGAAAAGTTTTGCAAAGGTTATCTATCATGGAAAGAAGTAATCAATAGTAACAAATTTGACCAAAAATTTGATCAAGGCCAAATGGTCAGTATTTTTGACACAAAGTATCACATAACCACGGGCGACAGTATCATTAGGTTCGAAATCCTTTCTGGAGATATACTTTTTGTTGATAAGGTTTCCTATCATTTTCGCTCCCCAAAGGTAGGAGAAAGTGTTGTGTTTACGACCAATGCGATAATGGATTTCACCAAAACTCCAAAATTTTTCATTAAACGGTTAGTCGGTAGGCCAACAAATACGCTAAATATTAAAAACAATCAACTGCTAATAGATGGAAAATTAGCGACAACCAACGAAATCCTGGAAAAACTAAATTTCAAGGCGGAGGGTTACAAAAATGGTTACTGTCCTGTGGGAATGCTTGCGGAAGGATCTAGCATTACCGTGCCCAAGAAAAATTTTTTTGTCCTTGGAGATAATTCGGAAGATAGTTACGACAGCAGATTTTGGGGGTTTGTTCCTGAAAAAAGCATATGTGGTCGCCCATTCGTAATTTTTTATCCGTTTACAAATCGCTGGGGCAAGTGCAAATGAAAGGAACTTTTCCCTAGAAAGATTCTTCCCATCAATGGTGGCGAAGTGGCGATAGAATTGATTTTCTGTCGAGCTAAATTTTAAAGTAATTCTTTGAAACGAGGTTTTCCTATGGAGATTTAAGGTTTGCCAAGCAGACAGTTAAAATAAACACTTGACTAGGTGACATTAATACATAAAAATATTAGTGTTTTGGGCGTAGAACCTCCAGGTAGTGGTCCGGGGTCGCAACCTGATCTTGAGGAGCCGGGCGCAGGTAGCACCTCGGGAGAAGGAGGTGAAGTAGCCGGCAAAGTAGCAGGAGCCAACCCTGAGTGTGTCGTTCCGCCCGTTAACCCGTTTAATAGTATCATTGTGTTTCACTCCGGAGATGGGATAGACGCAAGTAATGGGGTTGGTAATTTGCAATTTGGAGACCTAAACAGTATTTCGGATTTACTAGATGGAAGTAATAAGTATATTCAAAAATGTTCGCTGAATGACATACTGTTCCTCGTAATGTTGATTTTGATAAAAGCAACATCTGAACAGCGGCAATCGCGATTTGAGAGCATGTCAACCCAAAGAGCTGTAAGCGCCATGGTATCAACTGCGGTTTTTGAACTAAAAATAGCAGAGGCAAAAGCTACCTATGAGAAAGAAATGAAAGCAGCTGAACTGAAGATGGTAATGGCGATAGTAAGTATAGTCTGTGCTGTTTTATCAATTATAGCAGCGGTGGCAGGTGCTATTGGCCAGGCAGCAAGTGGAGCAGTTAAAGCAATTGCTAACGCAATTGAGAATGTTGCAAAAGTTATTTCTACCATTCTCAACATTGTTGCTCCCCTAGTACAAGGACTTGTTGGGCTTCAGATTGCAGAAAAAGGAAGAACTGCCGCCTTCATGAGGGCTGAGATTGCTCTAATGCAAACGTTTTTTGAAAATACTATGCAACGAGTTCGAAATATGCAGGCAGCTTATAGTGCATCCCAGCGAAATATTACTTCGAGTTTGCAGTCCATGCAAGAGATTTTGGAAAAAAAACAAAGTACCCGCCTCAGTGTAGCAAGGAATATTTGATCCGTCCAGAAAAACTAGTTTCTTGTTGGCCAAATATCGCACAATATTAACATTTCCACAACTATTACGTAGGTATATATTATATTTTACACAATTGACAAAATTACCTTTTTTCTTAATTGTAAACTTACAAGGGAAAAGTATGTCAACATCGAATATTAATTTATCGGTTTTTGGCTCCGGTGAAACACAAACGGTGTGTTCGGTACAAGGTGGCTATGAGGGACAAGAGGTGGATTTACACCCAAAATCAAAGTCCATGCTCGAACTTGCCTATGCAATGGATGATTGCCCGACGGATGCAGTGCTTGTTCGGGATAAGCTCTCAGATCGAGACGTAAAAGACAAAAAGAAAGCGATGGAGAAAAGGAAAATTTTAACCGTACGCATTAATAAATTGGATCAAAATCGTGATCCGAGGGCATATGAAGAGTGTGAACGCAGATTTCACCGCCTAAAGCAACAGGTTATGTTGCAAAATCCACAATTCGAGGAAGGTGAAAATGGCGGACAACTTACCTATGACGGAGAATCTTTCTCTGCCTACATACTAAGAAATATTTCAATGGATTTTCCTGAAGTTACGGAGCAGGATAATGTTTTGGAATACTTGCTTCAAATAGAAGACTTTGAGGCTAGTGCCAATGGAGAAGAAATTTTGCAATGTGAGAAAATGGTTAGAAGGTTGGAAGGACAGTCAAATGCACAGGATGCAAAATCACAACAACGCGTAGAGGAATTTTCACGAAAGGCACATTCACTGCAAGAGCAAGTTCAGTTTTCAGCATTCGTTAGACGGTCGCTTGGAGAAGCTCTACAAGATTTAAGAAAAATTCATGGTCAAGAAATCAAGGATGGATACAATCTTATTCCAAAGGCTGCAAGTCTACTAGGTGGTGCATTTGTCGTAGGGGGAAAACAATTGTCATCAGTTGATGTAGCGGTTCTTTATAGGGATAGCATTTTGGGGTGCGAAAACTTTTTGGAGGTTTTTTCTGTGATCACCAAAATATGCTATAATGATTCGGACAAACTTACCGTCGCATTGTCAGCACAGTGATTTGGACAGGGTCAACATACGGCGATGGAAAGAAAAAAATTACAATCAAGAAGAATAAAGGAGGAAGGGGTCAATGTAAAAGATTTCAACGTGACGGTCCATATGTTGCTCGAATTATTGGGTAGGGATATGGAATCTACCAATCCGTCGCGGGATAGGGATATGCTTGTATCCATACGGGATGGGTTGTTTCGCGTGGAAGTGGCTGGCCAGCTATTTGAACGCATAAAAGCGTATCGGGCATTATTGGTAAAACATTTTCCAGAATGTGCAGTGGTCGAATTTAACAAAGAGCAACATATTCACCTTGCGAAGGAAACTGCGAAATTATCAGTCCAAGCATTTACCGGGAAAATGCAGATACAAGAGTTTTTGCGAGGATTTGGGGTCGACATGGAGAATCCCCAAATGGCAATATTTGCCATAACACAATTCATTGAAATGGTACGGCAACTGCCGCTGAAGTTTTTTGTGGATCTTGATAATAGACTGCAGATAATTACTGCCATGCAACGCGAATTGGACGAATTGATTGTTTTAGAAGAGGCTACGCAAGAAGAAATAGTGGAAGGTGTAAACGATTAAAATTATGCAACTTAGTGAAGTACTACAAGAATTTGGAGCTCTGACTGGTTTTAAAACCCTTGAAACCAACGAAAATGGTATTGTTCATATGACAATACATAGTATTGGTGATTTATTCATCGATGAAAAATATCGCGATGAATCAGGAGGTTGTGTATTTATATATCTTTTGCGGGTGTATGATCGGGTAAATGGCAATGTGTACAGGCGAGCTTTGTCGTTGTGTGACTATGAACCAAATGAAGAATTTTTAGTAAATCCTGTTTTGCACAAGGAGCAAGCCCTCGGGTTCGCGATTAAATGTCCGTTAGCAACCTTTGATTTAAATGTTTTGCAAAAAGTTATCCACAAATTAAAAGATTTACAAGATAGACTCGAAGGATCTCTATCTACGTAGGAAAGTTTGACCAATGGATTCCGAAGAAGAAGAAGATAAAAAGCCGGCCAAAAACGCTGAAAAATACGCCATGGATTTCGGTATTGTAAACATATCGAAATTGTCGACAGAAGGGCAACGAATGCACTTACCAGGGAATGTGTCCATTGATCCATGCGAAGGGAAAATAGAAGAAAAACTGAAAAAGGTCTTAGAGTTTAAAACCTTGAATAAATCAATGGTACAACTGCTACAACCATCCGTAACGGATAGAAGCATACTCACTCCCCAACAATTTAGGTTAAAAATCAATCAGGTATGTGAGATTTTTGCCGATATCATAGAAGAGGAAGGTGAAAATTATCCATATAAAGAACTTTTCGAGGATGTTATAGGCCTATTAAAAAATGAAGAAGAAAAATGCGAACTTCTCGACCAATATCGGCATATGTTATTAATGGGATGATGCCTATGCCTAAAATGTGTTGATTTTTCTTTTTGGTGTGCTAACATGCCTTGTTGAATTTAAGCTGTGTGGATAAAAGTCAGAGAGAGTTTCTTTTAATATTAGCGTATTTGTACATTTGTTATGGCAAATATGATGAGGCTTTGGTACTGCACAGAGGGCTATATGAGTTTTTCCCAGAAAATATGGAAGTATTACTTGGCCTAAGTTTTTCACTATATTTTACAAGTCGCCCACTCGAAGCGATACAATATCTGGAAAAGCTTGATGGAGTTGAAATGATATCTAAACATCAAAAATTATTCTTTTTGTTGAAAAGCCATGTGACTTGGAGTATCGGCCGAGATAGTGAAGCACGAGATAATCTTATTTATTATCTTGGGTTAGAGGAAAAAGAAATTCGAGAACAAGAAGCCAATGTTGGCAAAGGAGTAGAGGAGTATCTATTGTGAATGCAAAAGGTGGAGTATTGAAGTTATCAAGGTTCAATGACGTTATTTTGGCCTTTTTGGTCATGATGATCATAGTGTTAATGATCATCCCAATCCCAACGTGGTTGCTCGACATATTACTTGCATTTAATCTTACCATATCCGTGCTGTTGCTCATGATATCGATGTACATCCCGCGAACGTTGGACCTTTCTACTTTCCCAAGTATATTGCTGTTCACTACCCTGTTCAGACTCGCTCTCAACATTACCACCACAAGGCAAATTTTGATACATGCCCATGCCGGAGAAATTATTTATACATTTGGAAATTTCGTCGTTGCCGGAAACTTCGTTGTCGGTGCAGTTATATTTTTAATCCTGCTGATTGTGCAATTTGTCGTCATCACCAAGGGTGCTGAGCGTGTTTCCGAGGTCGCCGCTAGATTTACTCTCGATGCCATGCCAGGCAAACAGATGAGTATTGACGCTGATCTGCGGGCCGGTGCCATTGACAATGATACGGCAAAGTTTAAACGAGATGAACTCGGTCGCGAAAACCAACTATATGGAGCACTCGATGGGGCGATGAAATTTGTAAAGGGAGATGCCATTGCCGGTTTAATCATAACAACGATTAATATAATAGCGGGACTTATCATAGGCATTACCCAAAAGGGAATGGATGCGAGCAAGGCATTGAAAACTTACTCGATTTTGACAATCGGAGATGGTTTGGTGTCTCAGATTCCCGCCCTTTTGATTGCAATAACGTCTGGTGTTATTGTTACTCGTGTTGCTTCCGATGCATCCAGTGCCCTAGGTCAAGATATTGGTAAGCAAATATTTGCCCAACCGAAAGCGTTGCTCATAGCCGGCGCGATGGTTGTTCTTATGATGCTAATTCCAGGATTTCCAAAGATTCCATTTGCGATACTAGGGGTAATGCTATTTTTTGGAGGTCGAAAAATGGCAAAACCTACACGGGCGGCGACACCTACGATTTCCCGAACGGGAGCAGGATTGCCATCCGACGCTACTCCGAAAGCATCGCAGGCAAAACAAGATGATGGTGAATTTTCCGTCACAGTGCCATTATTATTGGATGTGGCAACGGTTATAGAACAATCCGTTGAGCCTGATCTTTTAAACGATCAACTGATTCAGGTTCGCCAAGCTCTATACTATGACCTTGGGGTACCATTCCCTGGCATTCACCTACGATTTAATGAAAATTTGAGCGATGGCATGTACCAAATTCTACTCCAGGAGGTACCCGTATCTCAGGGGAAAATATTGCCCGGCCATGTCCTTGTTCGGGAGACGAAGGAAAGTTTGGGAATTTTAAACATTCAATTCAAGGAAGAAAAGCCTTTCTTGCCGAATATGCCATCGCTGTGGGTGGAAAATACACTGATTCCACAACTCGAACGGGCAAACATTCAATACATGAAAACTCCGCAAATATTTACCTATCACCTATCATTCATTCTCAAAAAATACGCATCGGAATTTCTAGGTCTGCAAGAAACACGGTTTTTATTGGAAAATATGGAAAAATTATTTCCTGAACTCGTCAGGGAAGTTCAAAGGGTATTGCCCGTTCAGAAAATTTCCGAAGTGTTACAACGTTTGATACAGGAAGAAATTTCCATTAGAAATCTGCGACTAATCATGCAGTGTTTGATTGAGTGGGGACAGAAAGAAAAAGAACCTATCCTATTGACGGACTATGTTCGTACAACTCTGAAGCGTTACATCAGCTATAAATATTCCGGTGGACAGAACATTTTGGCGGTTTATCTGCT
This sequence comes from Puniceicoccales bacterium, assembly GCA_031260055.1. Taxonomy (GTDB): domain Bacteria; phylum Verrucomicrobiota; class Verrucomicrobiia; order Opitutales; family JAIRKQ01; genus JAIRKQ01. The sequence goes on along the minus strand of JAIRKQ010000026.1, from coordinate 48,726 downwards.
TGATCCTGCCGTTGAAGATGCCGTTAGAAAGGCCATTCGCCAGACATCTGCGGGAAGCTATCTCGCCCTTGATCCTGAAATGGCCAAAAAGCTTGTCCATGCAATCAAAGAAGAAGTCGGAGATTTTACCAACGAAACGAATCGTCCAGTGCTTCTCACATCGATGGACATTCGCCGCTATGTTCGCAAATTGATAGAGCTTGAACTCTATGAATTGCCAGTCCTGTCTCACCAAGAGCTGACAGAAGAAATAACAATCCAGCCACTTGGGAAAATTGCCATGCCTAGGTAAAAAATAGATATACCTCCGGGACTTGAGGGAGAAAGTGATGTCCGTAAAGGAAACATCGGTTTTATTTGAAGAGATCCTTCAGGAAAGAAACAATTTTTTGGCGAAAAGACGGGCGACGAGTTGGTTGTTTAAGAGGATTAGGCATACTCCGATCGGGATTGTGGGATATTTTCGGTGCGGCCAAAAATTTTTGCCCATTTATAAACGAAACAAACTTTGAAGCGGATGAGACTGGATCATTCAGCAATCTATCGGGACTACATTTTATAATACCGCAAATTTCATCAAAATGTAGGACACACATTTGGTATATCCCTTTTTTGCAGTTGTCTAAACATGACTTGACGCAAGGAATGATGGTATTTGTGGCAACACTCATATTCGAAATTTTTCTGTTACAGTTATGCGTGGATATGGCAAACAGCTGTCTTTGGAGATTATAAACACTGCAGGAATGGGTCGTTGGCTCGCCATCAATTACTACCGGTAATATGTTATGACGTTTGGAGATTATCTCATTGTTTGCAAATAACGGTTCGTTAAAGTCAAATAGGTACGGAAAATTGTTGAAATGAGAATCCAAGTACTGGAAAAATGTATCCGTTGGAACGTTTACCCATCTGCCATGTTTTGGGTCGACTTCGCTACTGGCGATTTCCCAGTATTGGAAAATGGAATGGCCATTTAGTAAAAATATAGCATCAAACAAAGTTTGCCCATTGAAGAACAGGTTTTCGAAAAATTCATAGTGGTTGTTTTTTAGAAAAGTAATTCTGTAGGGAACTTTCGTCGATTTTAGGCCCTCCCTACATATGTCACTTGGGGGAAGTCCCGTAAAAACTGTAGCCTTTGAAATATCATTTATGAAAAACATTTTCTGATTTTTCCAAACATCTGCACTCAAGTTTTCACATAAAAGGTCACAATCTCCACAGAGAAAAATACCTGCTTCATTGGCAAAACTTTTGATCAGCTTTAGTTGTTTATAGACAAAAAATTGCAATATTTTATAGGATAATATCCTATCGGGAAGTTGTTTCCTTACTATATCTGCTATTCTGCGGTTGTACACTTTGAGAATATCTGGCCATTGGGAAAAATCGTGGGTACCAATTTGGTCAGATAGTGCACAATATAAAGAATACTCTTCGAGCCAATAGCTATGTTTGTCACAAAAAGCTGTAAATTCTGTCCGCAAAGTTTGAGTGTTATGCCTATTAAAAAAATCCATTACGCGATCAATGGTTTCTTTGGCTGGAAAAGTTTCCCCTAAAACGGCAGGGGATAAAATATTTTCATCAACTGCAAATGATGAAATGGTTTTTTCATTCTTACGGGCAGAGATGCTTCCGATATTCAAAAATTTTATCCCGCATCCGTTAAGAAATTCCATCAAACTTTTTATGGCATTTCTCGTTTTGAACAATTGCATATTTTTCAATATGTCCAGTCTGACACCAAAAGCTTTGGATTTTCCATTGAAAGAGTTAACAAATTTTGTCCTTACATCTGACACATTTCTGAGGATACTAAACAAATGCCACTTGTAAAGTCGCCGATAACTGCTCCGGAATAAAATTTTAGCGATGGCAGGAATTTTATCTTTTGATGATGAGATGTGCCTCTTGGGTGGTCAGATCTTATGTTCGCGGATTAGCCGTGCAAACGTTTCAAAAAATGCATCGTTATCGCATTGGACCCTTTACCCCTTTGATCGCCAATGCCACGGCAAGACAAAATTTCCACAATTTTACCTCTTGGAGAATTGGAACCGTTTTCTTGCTCCTGGCTGCCCTGGTTTTTTCCGTTCCCTAACTCGACCATCGCGGGTAAGCAACCTTTCTTTTTTCAACACCGTCCGAAATTCGGAATTCATTTTCTCGAGAGCTCGGGAAAGCCCCAACAATATTGCTCCCACTTGACCAATTATTCCCCCCCCCGAAGTTTTCACACTGACATCAATCCTATTAACGTTGTCGGTCAACACCAATGGGGTAAAAAGTTGCCGTTCCGCACTGTCCAGAGGACAAAATTCGGCAACACCCTTACCATTTATGTCAAACTTTCCCGTTCCTTCGCAAATTTTAACACAGGCAACAGCACATTTCCTTCGTCCTGTACCATAATACGTATTTGTTTTCCTAGATACCATCTTATAAAATCTTTTTATCCATTAACATTAATGACAACCGGCTGCTGGGATGCGTGCGAATGATTCTCCCCCTTGTACACCTTCAACTTGGTTATTAATTTTCTCGAAAGTTTATTTTTTGGCAACATTCCTCTAACCGCATGTTCTATCAAAAATTCAGGTCTTTTTTCCCTCATGGAAGAAACAGGGACATATTTTTCTCCCCCTTGGTATCCCGAATAAAACATATATTTCTTGGCATAATCCTTATTGCCCGTTAGTTTAACCTTTTCAGCATTAATAACAATTACAAAGTCTCCCGTATCCATGTGAGGAGTGTACATGGGCTTGTTACGCCCCCGCAAAATGTTAGCAATTTTAACAGCTAGGCGACCCAAAACTTTCCCTTTGGCGTCCAGTAAAAACCACCGCTTATGTTCGATATCCTTCGCCGTCGCTAAAGTTGTACTCATAATAATGAGATGCAAGCTAAGTCCGACTTGGACTTTGTCAAATAATTTTTGTAATTTTCTTGAAGTATTTCAACGCTTGCCGTTTCATTGCATCGGTACGGTGAAAGTATTATAGCTTTGCCATGACTTTCCGTGGCAAGCGAACAACTACCAGGAGTGAATCCCTGTATTTCCTTTCCCCTATGCCGCAGCTTCGGTTCGATCTATATTTTGAAGCAAGTCTGCTATTCCCCCAGAGTCTAGCATTTGCATAATCATCTTGCGGGAATTTGTAGGATTGCTCCTTTTCAGCGAAAGATTTGGCAATAGGCCTTGATTGACAAAATTTTTCAAAAATCCCACGGGAATCGATCTCTTAGACAGGTTTACGACAAAATCTCCGGCTTTCTTAGTCTCCAATAGCAATTGGGGAAATGAGCCTTCTTCGATCGATCTTGACGATGCTTGAACTAGAACTGCATGGTGTTCAACTTTTTTGTTTCTCAGGATTTGAATAAATGCTTCAGTAAAAGCTAAAGATATGTCTTTATTCAGTTGAAGTTTCGGAAGTTTGCCAAGTGCGGCGAACCATACCAATACAACTGCACTACTACCTCCAGCTCCATATAAGGCGTTGACAAATTGTTCGACTTGTTCTTTCGACACTTCTAGTACTGGTTCTGCCCCCCCTATCACACGAAAAAATTCTCTAGTAGTAGTCCTAGCAGCAGTCTTTGCAAAACTAGCAGCAGCATTCATAGTCCTGCCAAACATAGCAGCACCCGGTAGCCAACTTGATCCGCTTCCGGCAGGCGCTTCGGGTTGAGCTTCCGGTTTTATTTCCAGCCTAGGGAAATGCACTATGTCCAAGCAGTTATGTGCGACCAACACTGCTGCACACCCTACGCCTCCGGTTTTCCCAGTCAAGGCTGTGACGAACTGTCCAGATTGGGTTCCTTCAAATGACAATGTCGGCAATAGGCCTTTCTGGGCTGACGTTGTTAAAAGCTCTACGCCTCCGTCTTTCCCAATCAAGGCTGTGACGAACTGTCCAGATTGGGTTCCTTCAAACGACAATGTCGGCAATAGGCCTTTCCGGGCTAACGCTGCTGCACACTCTACGCCTCCGTCTTTCCCAATCAATGCTGCGGCGAATTGTCCAGCTTGAGCCGGCGACACTCCATCCAACACGGGGAAATGTTCCAGTGGCAATCTGCCGGCTGCGACTAACTGTGCCAATATGGCTGGACCACCATCTTCAATTCCAAGCAGGGCTCTGGCAAATGCTCCGATTTGCGCCGTCAGCAATCCATCCAACACGGGGAAATTTCTCACGGTCAATCTGCCGGCTACGACCAACTGTGCCAATATGGCTGGACCACCATCTTCAATTCCAAGCAGGGCTTGGGCAAGTTGCAAGGCTTGAGCCTCCGGAAATTGTGCAAACACGTCTGGACCACCACCTTCAATTCCAAGCAGGGCTGCGGCGAATTGTCCAGCTTGAGCCGTGGTCAGATCGTTCAGGTCAAGGGTTGGCAATCTGCCGGCTACGACCAACCTTGCCAATATGGCTGGACCACCAGCAACTCTAAGCAGGGCTTGGGCAAATAGTTTGATTTGCTCCGGCGGCGCTTCATTCAACACAGGGAATTTTTCCAGTGGCAATTTATTGGCTACGACCAACCGTGCCAATATGGCTGGATCACCATTAGCTTCAAGCAAGGCTTGGACAAGTCGTTCATCTTGGTCCCCGTTCATAGGACCCGGTTCTGTATCTCGAATTTGCTTTATTCTCTCCCTTAATGTATCAAAAACCTGAAGCTTGGTGTCAGAATTTGACATGGCACAAAATCCACCAATAATTAGGTCGCGACCGGCATCTTGGCAAAATTTCAACAAGAATTCTACATTCTCTGCAATGCTTTCTGTATTTTCCGGCAATGCAATGAACTCAAAGGCAGCCGCCACAAAGTTTTCTTTTTGTTGAATTTTTTCAAAAGCTGCTTTTCTAACTTCGACGTCATAATCGCCGCTAACAAAGTTTGTTAGCCAAATCCAAAATTTTCTAAAAACACCAACCTTATACTCCCCTGCTTCGAGCTCATCGACTAGATCCGTAAATTCTTTCGACACAGGAACATCGACAACGCTCGGTTCAGGTTCTGGAGCTGGAGCCGGTTCTGGAGCTGGTTCTGGAGCTGGTTCTGGGGCTGGAGCAGCGGCATGTGCTTCTAGAGTCGTCTCTTTTAATTTTAAATTAAAATTTTCTCTTAAAGCTTTGCCAATTTTTGGATCTAATGAAACCATGCGACGCCTTGCCCCCGGACTTTGATCAACAGGTGGCTCTGGTGGTGGTGATTCTCTTGGTGGTAGCTCTGGGTCCATAAAATATATTTCCTAAATGGGATGAAGTTTATGGGCTCCGATAAAAATGTCAAGATTTTAACAAAAATTTTTGCGACATGCTCTCCGCGGGACAACCTTACCAATGCCCACCTTTATTTTTTTACAAAGAAATTTTTGCATATGTTCATCAGCTCTTGGGGTGTTGTTGCCCGGCGAATACAATAGGGGAAAGCCCCTAAAGGATCTACGAAATCAGCAATTGGAATGACATATTTTTTTACGGACGAGGTTTTTTGAAAATCCGTAAGAACAAGCTCACTAGTAAAACTTTGCAATTTTTCTATGAGATTAAAATAGTCTTCTCCGGTTGGGACAAAGATTTTAGCTTTGTTAGCTAATTCGCCAATCTGGCGAAATATCCACGGATTAGATATGGCCGCTCGCCCAATCATTATACCATCGGCATTGGTTTTTTCGATGATATTTATAGCTTCCTGGGCTGTTCTTATGTCACCGTTTGCAATTACAGGGCAATCTAGGGTAGCTTTGGCAACGTTTATGCATTCAAAATCAACGGGTTCATCATACATGCCTTTTACGGTTCGCGCGTGTACGTATACTGCAGACAGTTTATGGCGTGCTAGATGATTTAAAATAATGGCAAATTCCTGAGGACTTTTGTATCCAATGCGAGTCTTTACAGAAATTGGAATGTTGGTATTATTGGATATTATCGAAATAATATTATCGATGGTATTTAATTCCGTTAGCAAAGTTCCTCCCACACCCTTTCTTCCAATTTTGGGCATCGGGCATCCACAATTTAAATTAATAGATTTAATTTTATAGTTTTGTAACATTTTTGCTATTCTTGAAAAATGCTCCGGTTCCTTCCCTAGCAATTGTATGCTCAAATCTGCCACGCTTTTTCTATTTTCGATCAAATCTATTATATCGGTTGGGATGGTTGCCGTTGGGTGTACCCGTAAAAATTCCGAAATATATTCGTCGGGCTCTCCACAGTCGTACAGTATGTCCATAAAATGACGTGTGGTCAAACCTCGCATCGGTGCTAAACTTGTAAAAATTTTCCCCTGTGTTTGCCCTGTAACATACATAATAATCTTGAAATGCTTTTGATTCAAAATGATATATCCACTATGTCAATCGTTAGAACTTTCGTCTTATCCATGTGTTTACTTTTAATTGCAACGGATGTCCATTGTGGTGTGCGAGGTGTCAAGAAGCACAATATAATGATTCAGCGTGTCTCAATTCACCAACTTGGGGATGATTCATTTAAAACAATTGGAGAATATTTCGGCAACAAAAAGGAACATTCATATTTTCGATGTATAGCTCGAGATGACGAAAATATTCGGGCGGGAACCTATTTCGTAGTTGGATTAAATAAATCAATTACCCTGTTACCTAGGGAAATATTTGTTAAGATTTATGTTATAACGCTCCTACGGGATGGTGTGTTCTCGTTTAAATGCAAGGTGCCCGATCATAGACATGCTTTTGTCTCAGAAATATACTGTGGCATAACATCGATGCCAGTAGACATTAAAAATATCAGAGCATGGAAAGTGGAATTGGTGGACAAAGATGACAAAGTCCTTTGTTCACAGCACAGCTATATGTGGCAATAGTTGAATTTAAACCCGGGACATGCATTAGGTTAGGCAGCGCTGAGAAACCGTAAGATACTGCCGTATTCACGGAGCTGCAAGACTTGTACTCGTTTCAGGAAACTTTTTTGTGCTTCCGGTGAACGGGCAATATGTTCTTGAAGCGCCTGTTCGCGGACAAGTTTCGGCTTGCTATGAAAAGGTTTTATCATTTCTCTAACAGCGTGGGTAGAGCTTTTTCAAATACCGAAGTAGCAAGAAAAACATTTTTCTTTGACAATTGGCGGTGCCTTTGCGCCGGGTTCATGGATTCTTTGACAGAGAGTCTTGCTTTGGTTATTGTCCTTCGAATATTTCAGGCCTCCAATTGGATAAAATCTCTCATATTTGCCTCGAGCTTCGTGGGAAATTTCTTTACCGTCGTAACACAATCTCTGGCAACACGGCAAAAACGATATAGATCCATGGATTTTAGCACAATCCATTGGCTTGCCGTTTCATTCTTAGTTTTTGCTTCAACTTGGGCAACATCGGTTGTGTCATTTTCACTCCTAATATCATTTGCCATAATTTTTTCCAAACAACCAATTCCTCTTATGGAAGATGTTTACGGCCAAAATTATTCACCACAGGAACGGGGTAGTCGGCTAGCCATTACGCTAAATTTGCTACTATTATCCACCATAATTTTTGGGCAGGTAGGAGGAAAATTGATGGACTTAAATTTGCAAAATTACAGATTGGTACTCCTCTTTGTATCATTGGCAGCAATAGGAACAGCTGTATCCTTCTCTAAAATTCCTTCCAGGGTCCTTCCCGCAGAAGGGAAAAAATCGATAGCCTCCAGTGTCAAAATAATTTTTACGGACAAGCAATTTGGCATGGCCCTCCTTTGGTGGTCGTTATCAGGGATTGGCATACAAATGATGGGGCCCCTACGGATAGAATACCTAATGGATAATACATGCGGCATAGGTGCTTCGAACGCATTTGCAGTTCTCGTATCCATAACTATTCCCATGGGCTTTAGAATTTTGAGTACCTTCGTCTGTGGCCAAATTTTCCACCGGTTCAATTTTATTGCCATAAAACTAATGGTTAATCTGTTTTTAATGGCCAGCGTCTTGTTGTTTTTTAACTCGAAGGCGAAATTTTTAGTTGCCTTTGCATCCGCTTGTGCCGGTATTGCTCGCGGCGGCGGTGAAATAATTTGGTGCCTATGGATTACTAAAATTGTACCGAAAGAAAAATTTAGCCTGTACATGGGTCTCAATGTGGCAGTTACAGGACTAAGAGGGTTACTATCTCCCTTCATAGGATATGGTATTTGCCAATATTTGTCATTGGCTCAAATGAGTTACTTTTCAGCCACACTCGTGCTAATTTCTTCTTTCGGTTTCCTTTCGTTGATTAAACATCCACGTTTTGCCACAATATCGTCCGTAGAATAGTTGATCAATAAAACTTCCGAAAAACGACAACGACAACATGTCAGCCTGTAACCTTTTTTCGTTGATTTATGGTCCTTAGTATGCTTCTTATGAGGTTGCCCATAGATTGGGTAAAAAGTTGTTGGAATTTTTGAAATGAGAAAACTGAAAAAGATGTTAATAAATATCCTATGCGGATTCGTTCCATCAAAATCAATGCGACATAATATTCGGCAGTTAGCCAAATTTTGTTAAACCCTCAAAAGCTATTCTTTTTTTGTTGATTTATGTTTTGCCCATGTTATTGCGTTACTGCAACATAATATGTTATGTGGAATTTTAACAAAAAGAGATAGTTTAAGCTTATGAATAGTGTAAGAAATGGTATTTTATTAGATGCACTAGATGTGTCATCGCCTGTAACGGGTAATAGACAATTCGGAGATAATCATGGCAATGAGGAAAGAATGACTACATTCGCGAAGAGGGCACCATCGCCCAAAAATGTGGCAACAACAGCAAATAAAAAACTAGCAGAGAGGGGAGCATTAGCACTTATAATATTAATAGGGGGACTACCAATAATGGTAATAGTATCACCAATAGCGGGCTTTATAATGGACTTGAGGCTATCAGTTGAGAAATATCGGAGGGTTTTTAGAGAAAACTACAAACACTAGCAGTAGTAATTTACTTTAGGCAAACTTTGCCAACACTTGCTTAGATGGTTGGAGGTATGTAGAAGGGCGTTCCTATGGGCGTGCAATGGTAGTGACCGCATTTCATCAAAATTAATATTGATTAATCTAAAAAAATGTAAATAAATGATACTTTGAGAGGGTTTAAAAAGGTTTAAAATTATGAGTGACACTGATACAATGCCGGAATTTGGCAAGGTGAGAAAATTCTTTTTTCCAATCCATGGGTTCGAAGTGAAAAAAGCATTACCAATGGGGTTGATGTTTTTTTTCATCCTGTTCAATTATACATGTCTAAGGAACATGAAGGATGCTATGGTAGTCACGGCACCTAATTCGGGAGCGGAAGTCATTCCCTTTCTAAAAGCATTTTTGGTCATGCCCAGTGCGATACTATTTACATTGCTTTATGCCAAAGGTAGTGATATTATGAGCAATGAGAACCTATTCTATGTGACCATTGGATTTTTCATAGTATTTTTTGGAATTTTTGGATTTATAATCTATCCCAATTTAAGTTTTTTTCACCCGGCAGTAGCCACCGTTGCACGTTGGCAAAATAATTGTAGCGAGAGTGTGCGTTGGCCACTGGCAATATTTGGAAATTGGTCATTTGCGCTGTTTTTTGTGATGTCAGAGTTATGGGGAAGTGCAACACTGTCCCTATTGTTTTGGCAATTTGCCAATCAGATATGTAAAACTTCGGAAGCTAAAAGATTTTATGCATTTTTCGGATTACTTGCCCAATTTTCACTATTACTGGCAGGAGAAGTTGCCGATTACTTTTCCAAAGTTTCTCGCAGTGCTCCCAAAGGGACCGATCCCTGGGCATTTTCCCTACGGTGGTTAATGGGGATAGTCATGGCATCTGGCATTATACTCATGGTAATTCACCGTTGGATTTATAAATATGTATTAACCGACAAACGGTTTTACGATAAGCCGGAACTTCCAGGAGCGAAAAAGAAAAAAGCTAAGATGGGATTTTGGCAAAGCATGAAGTTTATGGTAACTTCTCCCTATCTGATTTTGATAATTGCGTTGGTAATTTGCTATGGAATCGGTGTCAACGTCATCGAAGGATTGTGGAAGGGGCAGGCAAAATTGCTGTATTCCAATGCCAATGCGTTTAATGCATTCATGGGGCGTTATTCATTTTATACAGGGATAGCATCGATGATTGTAATGGTTATCGGTGGAAATATTTTGCGCAAATTTAGTTGGTTTACGGCTGCCGCCATTACACCGATATTGACTTTGGTCTCCGGTAGCATATTTTTTTCCTTCATAATTTGGAGAAATGATTTTGCAAATATGCTGGCCCAGATCGGGACAAATCCCGTAGCAGTGGCAGTTTTTGTCGGGGCTGTAATACTAATTTTAGCAAAGGCGACCAAGTATGCTCTCTTCGACCTAACGAAGGAAATGGCCTATATTCCCCTCGATGATGAAATGAAAGTAAAAGGTAAAGTCGTGGTTGAAGTTATCGGTGGACGGTTGGGCAAAGCAAGCGGAGCATGGTTACAATCCGGATTATTGATGATCTTTGGGCTAAACATATTTAGCCATGGGAAAAAAGTCGAATTGATAAATCTAGCACCCTACCTGTTTGGGATATTGATTACGATTTGCCTAGTGTGGGTACTCGCAGTGCGAGCGCTTAGCAAAAAAATTGCAGCGGTAACAGCCGCCGCTTCCAATCAATCAGCAAGCGAGTAGCTGTTGGCCAATTTTATGCGGACCTGTCCTCGGCATATTGCCGAGGACTTTTGGTTATAAAAAAGATAATTCAATTTTTGTTCGCAAATTTTAAAAAATTTACCATACAGCGTGGGCAGGAAGGTTTCATAAAAATCCTCGCAAATATATGCCGCTAAATAAAATAGTATCATCTCTACTGCAACCGATTGAAGTGGTTGCTTCACCAATAAAACCAAAATTGAAAAAACTTTCCGACATTCGGGCTGTAATTTTTGATGTTTATGGTACACTATTTACAACCAAATCCGCCCATAGTTCTTTGTCAGAATCAGGGATACAATCCGATGCAACCATAATAGAGTCCCTGAAGGAGTCCGATTTTGATGTATTTGAACACGATGCAAATTTGAGCAACCTATACATGGAACATGTGCGGGCCCACTATGATATTCGCCGGGCTGAAGGAATAGCGTATCCTGAAATTAATATTGGCGACGTTTGGCAAGATTTTTTAAATGAATTATTCATTGGCGGAATCATTGATGGAGATTTGACAGAACGTTCAATCCGTCGAGTAATAATGTGCTATGAATGTAAAATTAACCCCGTATGGCCGGCAAAAAAATCCTTGGAATTTATAAGAAATTTACAAGACAATGACATACGCTCTGGAATAATTGCAACCGGTCAATTTTATACGCCAAAAATAATGGAAATGCTATATCAAAATAGCCTTGAAACTCTTGGATTCAGGCAATCTCTTTGCCTATGGTCCTATGAATATAAACACAGAAAGCCATCTCCGCTATTATTTAACATGTGCCAGAAAAGATTGCAAAGCCTCGGCATAGACCCACAGGAAACCATATACGTCGGAAATGATATGCTCAATGACATGGCACCAGCCCATAAAGTCGGCTTCAAAACAGCTTTATTCACAGGAAATGCCAATTCTATACGTTTGCATGAAGATGTCGCAGAATGCGCAAAAATAAAACCAACCATCATTTTTAACAATTTTGATCAATTGGCCGATTGCATTCTTTGATGCCAGATATGACTTGTTTCGCTTGGTTCTATTGCATGTGTTGTGCCAGGAAAGAGAACCTCTAAGGAGATCGAATGTGTTGGGTCTTTATATCTCCGGCAAGGCACTATGCCCTTCCAATGTATGAACCATCATCGGAACTGACGCGAATGGTTTCGCCTGGCTTGATAAATAGTGGTACTTGAACGACCAGTCCTGTTTCCGTCGTGGCAGGTTTTTGTACACTTGAAGCGGTATCGCCACGAACACCATCGGGGGCATCCACAACCTTCATTGTAATTGAAGCTGGGAGCACAATTTCCACGGGTCTGTCATTTACACAAGCAATGTCATAGGGTTTTCCAATGGTTAGAAACTTCTTTTTACTTTCAACTAATTCGTTCGGTAAGCAAATATCTTCGTAGGTTTCCGGGTCTAAAAAATGATGGCCCATGTCATCAACATAGGAATATTCCAGTGTTATCGTGCTTGTCGTCAAAAATGTTACATTGTCGGAAGAAAGAAATTTAACGGCTGTGGAGGCACCCGTATTTAAATTTCGCATGACCACCTGAACAAATCCTGCCTGTCTCCCTTGTGTCCTATGTTGAACTTCCAGAACAGAATGTGGAACACCGTTATAATCTATTACTTTACCCTTTCGAATATCGGTTGGATTAGCCATGGTAAATCTCCTGTATTTTATGGCAGAAAAATCAAGCTTTTTAGGAAGTTTTCAAACTTGTGAAGGAACATATATCCCAAAGGTTATTCCTGTTTTGCTTCCCACTCTACGCTGGTCCACGATAAAGCACGAGCACCACCATTAACTGCTTCCGAAATTTTCGATGTTTTTTCGCCCGTATAATAGTTTACGAGCATATTTGCTTCATCTGTTAGATTTGGATAAAACTCAGCGTGACCATCCAGGAAAACGATAATGCCTCCACTTTCTCCATAAACTCCACCATTATTTCCTCTTGCAGGACGCCATTTACCGGTTTCATGATCAAGACCTCTAGTATAGGCAATTGGAGTAGTGGCAGCGGGAGCTTGACTGGCAATACCAGAAATCACGACGACACTCAACGGAAAATTCTCAAAATTTGGATTAATATTCCATTGACCATTTTTTCGAATTCCAATGGTTTTCGGCATTGCTCGATGATTTGATTCAACCAAATAATCATCACTAAGAATGAAAATGGAAGCAGTATTTATCTCGTTGTGTTTTGAAAGTGCTCCAGCCCACTCCGCCGCATTTTTGCAATTGTTCAATTCCCTAAAGTGGTCTTTCAACGAAAAACTAATATAAGCCGTTGCGATTTGTTGCAAATTTTTTAGCGCTTTTAGTTTTTTGGCGTCGCTTATCGCATTTCCTACCAACGGCATCAGTATGGCAGCTAGTATTACAATTACCGAAATTACGGTCAGCAACTCTACCAGACTAAACCCCCTATTCCTTTTATCCCAACGCATGGGGCATTAAATGTATAAATCTCATCATCTTTGTCAAGGGAATCCCCATACTTTTTTATTGTATCCATAATTGCTTATCATATTTCTAACCCTAAATAGCAGGAAAGTGAACATTTTTGTAACAGGGACGGATACCGATGTCGGGAAAACAACCGTGGCGGCTTGGATATGTCAACAGGTTAAGGTTGCCTACTGGAAACCAATCCAAACAGGAAATGTACGGGATAGCGAAACCGTAAAAATCCTTTCCCCACATACAAAAATCATCGACGAAGCCTACCGGTTCAGTGCTCCATTGTCTCCCTATGACGCTGCAAAAATTGACAACATTTCCATCGACGAAAAATTGCTCAAACGGCGGATAAATAGTACGGTTATCGAGGGTGCCGGCGGTATTTTGGTGCCCATCAAGGTTGGCTTTTGCATGGCAGACCTGGTAAAACTTTATAATGCCAAAACTATTGTGGTGGCTAGGTCAAAGCTGGGGGTGATCAATCACATACTAATGACAATGGAGGTTTTAAAAACCAGGAACATTGACATCCTCGGAATAATTATAAATGGACAAATGGAAACAAATATCGGACAAACAATCGAGCTATTTTCTGGGTCCAAAATACTTGCCCATATTCCCCATGGCAACGATTTAAATGGGATGTTGCGATCCATACGCATTCCATCTGAAATTAGTGAGGTATTTAGGTGATTTGGAGACCATTCACACAGGAAAAAACAGCGGCTCCAGCGATCAAAATAGTTCGCGGTGAAGGGGTTTTTTTATTTTCTGAAACTGGGGAAAAGTATATGGACATGATATCCAGCTGGTGGGTAAATATCCACGGCCATGGAAATAGGGAAATCGCTGAAGCGATTTATTCCCAGGCTAAAACACTGGAGCATGTCATATTTACTAAATTTTCCCACGATCCAGCGAAAACGTTGGTGGAAAATTTGAAAAGATTGCTTTCTCCAAGTCTGTCGAAATTTTTCTTTTCCGACAATGGATCCACGGCCGTGGAAGTTGCCCTCAAAATGGCCTATCAATACTTTAGAAACGTGGGTACGGAAAGGCGTAATCTATTCCTTTGTTTGGAGGGAGGATATCATGGGGATACTTTTGGAGCGATGAGTGCCGCAGGAAAATCTTCCCAATACCATGGGACATTTTCTGAACTATTTTTCAACAGCTACCCCATAGATGTCCCGGAATATTACGAAGGTGTGGATGGTCTGGAAGAACGAGAAACCAAAGTCATAGAAGAATGGGAACAAAAACTATCGGAAATCGGGGATAGGGTATGTGCCATAATAGTCGAGCCTCTCCTTCAGGGTGCTGCGGGGATGAGGCTATATCGCCCCGAATTTCTTGGAAAACTTGTCCATGCCGTTCGTCAGCATGGAATTCTTGTAATTTTCGATGAGGTCATGACAGGGTTTTACCGTACCGGGAAGATGTTTGCCATGGATCACACGGACATAATACCGGATTTCATCTGTTTGTCGAAGGGGATTACCGGTGGATTTCTTCCCCTTGGAGTGACCGTAACCACAGAAAAGGTTTACGATGCGTTTCTATCGGACGATCCATGCAAAACTTTCATACATGGTCATTCCTATACTGCCAACCCAATTTCCTGTGCCGCTGCAAACAAGTCATTGGAAATACTTTTACGCAGAGAAACCGTCGAAAACATTGGAATGATATCGGAATTCCACAAAAAGGCCACTTTAAAAAATGTTCACCGGAGAAGGATCCTCGGTACGATGTCTGCCTTTGACATTGATTCATCGACACAACGGGATTATATGGTAGAGTCTGCTTTCAAGGAAGGAATATTTTTACGACCACTGGGGAATACAATATACTTTCTACCGCCCTACTGCATAACGGAAGAAGAATTGGACAAGGTCTATGCAATCGTTAACAAATTTTTATGAATAGCTACCATGGAAAACACTTTTGAAAAGGCGAAGGAAATTTTTAATTATCCATTTTTTAAGCTTATCCGAATGGCCCATGAGGTGCATGCTAAAAATTTCGATGAACAAAAGGTGCAAATAAGCGGTATTCTGAGTGTAAAAACAGGTGGCTGTTCTGAAGACTGTGCCTACTGTGCCCAATCCATCAGAAATGGATCGAAATTTCCAAAGCAGCCAATGCTAGGTTTGGCAACCGTAGTAGCAGCCGCGGAAGAAGCCAAAAATAGAGGAGCCAGCAGGTTTTGCATGAGTACTTCCGGAAGACACCCATCATCTGAAACGGAGTTCGAGGAAATTTGTAAAATGATAAAAGAAGTAAAATCATTGGGCATGGAAACCTGCGTAACCCTCGGTATAGTTAGTGAAGAACAGGCTGCCAAATTAAAACAATCGGGACTGGACTATTACAACCACAATGTGGACACCTCTCCTGATTTCTATGGCAAAATAATTTCAACGCATAGCATTGATGACCGGATTAAAACCATAACCATTGTCCAAAATGCTGGAATTAACATATGTTCGGGAGGCATTGTTGGCATGGGTGAAACGAATGATGATAGGATAAAAATGCTCGTTTTACTGGCAAATTTAAAAGTGCTACCTCGCTGCGTGCCCATAAACAAATTGGTAAAAATTCCCGGGACAAGGGTGGACGATAGTCATCCCATCGATGATTTCGACTTTGTCCGATTGATCGCTTTGGCCAGAATTCTAATGCCACAGTCCTATGTCAAGATCGCGGCAGGACGTAACACATTTTCGGATGGAATACAGGCTTTGTGCATGTTCGCCGGGGCAAATGCTTTGTTTTCCAGTGAAAAGTTACTTACCGTTGACAACGTAAAGGATGGTACCGATAAAAACCTGTTTGCCAGGCTTGATATTCGCCTGGAGCAACCATCAAACGTCTAAAATTTATCCCAAACTTATACCCAATTGTGACCTAACATTTAGCTTGTTTCCGTCGTTTTACATCTATTTATGCAAGCTTCCGCTAGGATCGACAGCGAATCAGCTACGGGTTTATTTTTGTAATATTTATCACTTACAGCTAGGGGAATTTCCGTACATCCCAAAACGATGACATCGGATCCTTTGGAGATTAAATCATCCATTGCACCCGTAAAAAATGCTTTAACTTTTTCGGACGAAACATATTGCAGTCCACGTTTTACTGCCGCAATTCCGTCACTGACGGATTGCTGCAAATTTTCTTTGGGAAATAAAAATTCCAAATGGTAACCTAGGGACCGTGAATGTTTTTGATAAATTTGGGAAGATCGTGTGCCCGCGCTACACAGTAGTCCAATTTTTTTTGCTTCCGGACTTTTTTTAAATATGAAAAATAACGTTTCATTTACTATGTCTACGAACGGAAGACCGACGGCATGTTCAATCTCTCCGATTACACAGTGGGCCGTATTACATGGAATGCAACAAATTGTTGCCCCACAGGTTTTTAATTTTCTACCGACTTCAATAAAATATGGTGCGAATGAAACACTGCTCTTCCCCGCTGCAAAAGCAATCCTATTCGGTGCTTGGGTCGCTTGAAATAATATCAATTCGGGCTGTTGGGCATCGTCCAAACACCCAAGCTCGGTCAGTCTTTTTTCAATGCGGCAAGCTAGCTCATTAGCTGCTGCTACCCCACAACCACCAATAATCCCTAGGGTTTCTTTCGTATAGGCAGCCATAAATATCACTTGGATTCAGGAATTTCAATCTTGTTTTCGATTACGGCATCCACAATTCCATATTCCTTTGCCTCCGCTGCAGTCATAAAAAAATCACGATCAGAATCCTTTTCAATCTGTTCTATGCCACGGGAGCTATGCTTTGCAAGAATTTCGTTTATGACCTTACGCCATCTCAAAATTTCCTTTGCAGCGATGGAAATATCGGAAGTTTGACCACTAGCCCCACCCGTCGGTTGATGAATCATGATCCTGCTGTTTGGCAGAGCGAACCGTTTACCTTTTGTTCCTGCGGCCAACAAAATCGTTCCCATGCTGGCCGCTTGACCAATGCAATAGGTAACGACATCACAGCGCACAAACTGCATGGTATCGTAGATGGCCATTCCCGACGTTACGCTTCCCCCCGGTGAATTCACATAGACATGAATGTCCTTTTTGGGATCTTCCATTTGCAAAAAAAGTAGCTGGGCGACAACGGCATTGGCGACAAAATCATCAATCTGTGTCCCGATGAAAATGATCCTGTCCTTCAGCAATCTGCTATAAATATCCCACGAGCGCTCACTGCGTCCATCCTTTTCATAGATATACGGTAATGGTAAATAACTTCCCATGGTCCCTTTCTAAGCAAAAGTATTACAAAAGCAAGAATCTTTGCGATGAGTTCCCCACAAAACTTCCATGTGTTGGGAAAGAATGAAATGTAAAAATATGGCTTGACACTTCTGTAAAATGGAATACGCTTTTAAAGAAAGGAAGGGCAATGTTATGAACATAAGTCAATCACAATCACAATCACAAGTGTTTGCAGAGAAAATACTTGAAAAAGAGGCCTTGTCAACTCAAGGGGATGACCCGATCTTTGACCAACTAAATCGTGCCTTTGAAAGCGTTGAAAACTTGAATGATTTTGCCAAGAACGTTTTAGGGCTTGACTTTGACGAGTCAGAAGGCTTTGGAATTCAAGCTGGGGATTTGGCAGGACTTAAAACAGTTATAATGGCCGACTTAGCCAGTGCCAGAGCTGAAAATCATGGATCTTTAAATTCAACGGAGGGCATTATAGCTTGGTTGAGGAATGCATTTATGTCGTTTGCCATGCATATGTGTGCACGGTCTAATGCCGAGAAATTGTTCGAACAAAATGAAACGACAACCAAGGCGATGAAGGATGCACTAGGAAGCATATCGCTTGTGACCAATCCTCCTCCCGAAGCACCTTTGGAACCTCCAGTATCGACAAGTGATGTACTTCCAGAAGACTTCGAGGCTGTCGAAAGATCACCAGAGGCGCAACCAACGCCACTTGTAATAAGTCCAAACATTGTGGATCGTTTGCAAGTTATAGATACTCCAAGGGACGGTAGTTGCATGCTGTGGTCGGTACTAGCAGGGCTACCGCCACCAACTGAAGCACAACCAGCTGAAGCATCCTCTGAAATTTCAGCTGATGTTTTCCGTAGAATGGCAATTACCGGCGATCAGGGTAGAATTTCCAATGAAAAAGTTCTTCTCGCCCGAGACACTACCATTCCGGAACTGAGACAGGTGATTTCCATGGGAATGATAGCAGACAGGAAAGATGTTGCCGAAGCCAGGGCAATCGAAGGAGGAGGGTTCGGAGCAAAACGCATTACCCCAGAACAAATGAAATATATTGCAAAACATCTGCAAAGAGATATCGCAATAATAACCAAGCAAGAGGGTCAATCTGTTGCTTACTTGTGCACCAGGGAAGGCGAGGTTATAATATCCCAAAACGACAACTTCTCATCCTATCGAGATAAATTTGAAGCTGCTCTCCAAAATGGCCCAGCAATTTTTGCCGAAGACAACCATGCAAGATGCGTGAAATATAATGCTCAAGTGGGTGAATAAGCTAGACAGCCTGCTTAGATAAAAGGATAATTGTGCTTTATCTAAGATAAATGAATGGACATGGATGCCTAAAACACAAATTAAAAAATAGGAATGATAATTTTTACCGAGCTTTTATAAAAAAATTGCTCCAATCGATAATTCGCAATGAGATCATAGGTTTGTAATGATCCTGCCTTTTAGCGATCTGCTGTAAATATCAATGGGCGCTCACCGCGGCTGCTTTCCTTCTTTTTCTTCTAAAATAATTTGATTGCGCAAATCTTCACAAAATTTTGCCCGTTCGGCAATTTGTTTTTCGCCCCCCGAATCTTTGGGATGCCAAAACTTTTCTGGCCGTTCCATGTAATGTTGTCCAGAAACGTTATATGGGAAATCATGGCTATACCTATAATCTTTCTGATTGCCTGCCCTCTTATTGGCCTTGCCATGCCCATCACGCAACCATAGGGGAACATTTTGTAACCCATTCTGTGCCACATATGATCGACATTTTGTCAGTGCCAGGTATGTGGAATTACTTTTCGACGCGGTGGCAAGAAATACGGTGACGTGTGCAAGATTAAGTGCACATTCCGGCATTCCAATTTTTTCACAGGCTTCGAAACATGCAACTGCCAAAGGTAAAGCTCGGGAATCTGCAAGCCCAACATCTTCGGATGCAAAAATTACCATCCGACGCGCAATAAACCTAGGATCTTCCCCGCTATCTAACATTTTGATAAGCCAAAATATTGCCGCATCGGGGTCACACCCACGCATACTTTTTATGTAGGCAGAAATGGTGTCGTAGTGTTCATCCTCATCAGCATCATACCTCAGCGCTCGCTCGACGGAAAAATTCTCAACATCATCGATTTTTACCTCCGATCCAATCGGCAAGCTGGATACGATGGTTTCCAATGCATTTAGGGCCCACCTCATATCACCATTTGCAAGCACTGCTATGCTGGTTATGACGTCATCCTTGGCACGGCATTTCATCGACCCAACCCCCCGTTCTTCATCGGATAGGGCTTGTTGTAAAACTTTTGAAATCGCTGTAACACTTACGGGGTTCAGCTTGAACAGATGACTTCTGCTTAGAAGAGGCGAAATTACATAGAATCCAGGATTGTGGGTGGTGGCTCCAATCAGCCTAATGTTCGCATTTTCCACATCCGGTAACAATAGGTCCTGTTGGGATTTGTTAAAACGATGGATTTCATCGATGAAAAGTAAAATATTTTGTTCCGGATGTCGCCGGGCCATCACAAGAATTTCTCGCAATTCGGCCACATTTGATAGCACCGCATTAACTTTGACGAATTTTGATTTCGTTTCACTGGCGATAACTTCGGCAAGTGTAGTTTTCCCACAGCCGGGCGTTCCACAAAGAATTATACTGGAAAAATTTCCAGATTTTATAAGCTTCGGTAGCAAACATTTCGGGCCGAGTATGTATTCCTGCCCCACTATTTCAGACAAAGTTTTCGGTCGCATTTTAGTAGCCAATGGCACATAGCGCGGCGTAGTCGGGAAAGTTTTTTCTTCGAATAAGTCGTCAAACTCAAATTCATTCTGTTCACGCAGTACCATATGATGCCGATGCTACTATTTTGTGGCGTTTAGGCGCAAATCCTCTCCTAGATTTCCGTAGAAAAAAGTTTAAAAAATTTGACGTTTCATAGGTTGTCCCATATCCACTTTTCAGCATAGCCTTGGCCCGTTCCCTAAAGTTAAAATTTCCTTTTTTTTTATAAAATTCATGGAAACATTCCTTTAAAGCAACGATGTTTTTATTGTCCATTTTCTCCCTTTGCAGGCGGATTAAATTTAATCCAATAACAGTGGAAGCATATGCCGCTATGGTGTAGGGAGGCAAATCTAGGGCCGTAGCCGAACTTCCTGCCAAGGAGACATAGTCTCCCACGACAACATATTGGTGGATGGCAGCCCCACCACCGATGAAACACTTTTGGCCCAACTTGACTTCACCTCCCAACATGGAACCATTCACCAGTGTGCTATGATCACCAACTTCACAATCATGGTCAACGAGTGATCCGGACTGTAATATGCAAGAGTTCCCTACCTTCGTAAATCCTATTTCACTTGTCGCCCGGTGAATAAGTGCATGTTCTCGAATGATAGTATCATTCCCAACAATTACCCTACTGGGTATGGTCGCATCAAAAGTTTCATGCTGGGGTAATCCCCCAATGACGGCGAAACTATCGATAAAACATCTTTCCCCAATAGTCGTACCACATCTCACAATGGCGTGGCTTGAAATGATTGTTTCCCTACCGATTTTGACATTGTCCTCCACAATGGCATAGGGCCCCACATAGACATCGTGGCCAAGGGAAACATTTTCGCCAATTATCGCCAAATTATGCACATCCAACATGATGCGTGTATTTTCTTAAAAACATTTGCCAAGTCAAGGTATTATGATTTTATTGGCCAACCTGCATGTTAAACTGCGATGCAAATGCTTGCATCTTTTTGATGCCTTTTTCCCCCTTGAACGACTTCATCATTTTTTGCATATGGCAGAATTGTTTTAGCAGTGCATTAACGTCCTTGAGCTCTACGCCTGCGCCTTTGGCTATCCTCATGCGACGCCAGGAATTAATAATTGAAGGTTTGGCACGTTCTTGTATGGTCATGGATTGGATGATTGCTTCCGTCATTTTCATTTTTTCAGTATCGGAATCCGAAATTGGCATTTTTGGTACTCCAGGAAGCATTCCCATTAGCATAGACATCGGTCCCATTTTTTTTATTTGTTGGATGCTTGCTAGAAAGTCATTCAAATCGAATTCTGCTTTTTTTATCTTTTTCGACAGTTTTTCCTGTTCCTGCTTGTCAACATGTTGCTGTGCTTTTTCGACGAGAGATACCACATCTCCCATCCCTAAAATACGGTTAGCCATTCGTTTCGGATGAAACGCGGAAAAGTCTGCCGATTTTTCACCTGTTCCAACGAATTTTATCGGGACCCCCGTGACATATTTCATCGACAGTGCGGCTCCACCGCGTGCATCGCCATCGAGTTTCGTCAAAATTATACCCGAGAGGGATATGGCATCGTTGAACGTTTTGGCGATGTTGACGGATTCTTGCCCCAAAGCTCCGTCGGCAACTAAAAATACTTCGTTGGGAGAGACAATTTTTTTGATATCTTTGATTTCCTCGATTAGCTGCTTATCCACGTGTAACCTGCCCGCAGTGTCAAAGATTATCGCATCAAAGCTATTATTTTCGGCGTGTTGCAGGCCATGCTTTGCGATTTTACATACATTTTTTGAATCCGGTTCAGCATAGCATGCGGCGGAAATGTTGTCAGCCACCATTTTTAATTGATCGACTGCGGCAGGCCGGTAAACATCACAGGCGACCAATAGGGGATTATACCCCTCATCCTTTAGTAAAAGTGCTAATTTGCCAGCGGTCGTTGTTTTACCGGAGCCATGCAGACCTGCTAGGAGAATTTTTAACGGTTTGCCCGTATATTTTTCTGCTTCTTGGCTGCCTCCAAAAAGTTCGACAAGTTCGTCATGGACTATTTTAACAATCTGTTGTTCTGGCAAAATTTTGTCCAAAACTTTTTGGCCGATGGCAGACTTGTGGATTTTGTCTATAAATTCGTCGGCAGCCTCCCGATTAACATCCGCTCCCAGTAGGGAGATTCGAATTTCTTCCAAGGCATCCGCAACATTTTTTTCTGAAATCTTCCCGAGACCACGTAGGTTCTTTAAAACATTGGAAATTTTATCAGCTATCGACGCAAACATGAAATCATTTAATAAGCATAACCACAGCTTGAGCAAGCGTTTTAGTGTGCGAAATTGAAACTTTCATGGAGGAAATTCCAAGAGCTTTTATTTTATTTCTACCCTTTTCCGATAGGATTATATACGGTTCACCGGAAGGTTTTTTCCCGACGGAAATATCCTTCCATCCAACATTTTTCCCAATTCCTGTGCCAAGTGCTTTTGAAAAAGCTTCTTTTGTCGCAAACCTGGCAGCAAAACTATTGGCCGGCTTAGCGGTCTGTTGGCAATAGGCAATTTCAAGGTCACCGAAAATTCTAAAAAGAAAAGTATTTCCATACTTTTTAATTAATCTGCCAATTCTTTCCACCTCGACGATGTCCGTTCCAAGGGATATGTTATCGACTGTCATATTTGTAGAACAAATAACATTCATCCCCACCATTGCAAACAAACCTTTCTCGCACTTCAGATATTTTTCGAAAACTGCAAGCAAATTGGGCAATTCCCAATCACATGTTTTTTTGCCGGGCAAAATTGCCGTCCATAGAGGATCAATTGTATGTGCAAGGTTCTCCATGTGTTTACGGGAAAAAGTTTTTTTAGCGAATCTTCAATTTTTTTCACATCGTGGGATTTTTCGAGGCCCCAACGATTTGCAAGCCGTGCGATGTGAGTATCGACGGGAAATGCAGGTTTATCGAAACATTGACCCATGATAACCGAAGCAGTCTTATGTCCAACACCAGGCAGTGTTTCAAGTTCCGTAAACGTATGCGGAACTTGGCCATTATGTCTTTTCAGAATCGCTTCAGCGGTATCAATGATATGTTTCGATTTCATGTTAAATAGTCCACACGGCCTAACGATTGACTTCAATCGCTCTTCCCCCAAATCTATTATTTCTCGGGGAGTTTTTGCGATGTTAAACAGCCTGTCCGTTACAACATTTACGACGGCATCCGTACATTGGGCAGACAGCATTACGGCAATTAAATGGGTAAACGGATCAGAAAAATGGAGTTGAATTTGTGGATTCGGGAATAGTTCGTTTAACTTAGCCAAAATAAACTTTGATTTTTCGGAATGGTTCATAATTTTGGGAATGAATATATGGACGTTGGTGGACAATTTGCGAAAAAAATTTTTTCCGAAAGGATAGGCGGCAAAAATTTTGGAGATGACAATCAAGTCTACAAATTTGAAAAAATTAAACGGGCAAAGCGGGAAGCTCTTGCTAAATTTCCCGGTCGAATCTTGATAGATATGGGGGTGGGAGAGCCCGATGACATGGCTGCTAGCTCGTTGATTGAGTCCTTGTCCCATGAGGCTAGAAAATATGAAAATCGTGGCTATGCCGATAATGGATGCCAAGACTTCAAAGAAGCGGTGGCCAACTACATGAAATCACAGTTCAATGTTTCATTGGACCCACAAACGGAGATTATCCATTCCATAGGTTCAAAGGCTGCCCTATCCATATTACCGCTATGTTTCATAAACCCAGGAGATGTCGTTCTGATGACGACGCCGGGATATCCTATTTTCGGCGCCCATTCCCGCTACCTTTTGGCAAATGTCATTCATCTTCCGCTTCGTGCAAAAAATAATTATCTACCCGCATTGGATGACATTCCCAGACGTATTTTGCAAAAAACGAAAGCAATCGTTATAAATTATCCCAATAATCCAACGGGGGCCTGTGCCACGAAGGAATTTTTCAGAAATTTGGTCCATTTAGCCCATGAGTATTCCTTTTTAATAGTAAACGATGCGGCCTACGCCTCCCTAACATTTCATGGAGATGATAGACTTTCCATTTTTAATATGGATGGAGCAAAGGAAGTATCATTGGAACTACATTCCATGTCGAAAGGATTTAATATGACGGGTTGGCGACTTGGTTGGGTTTGCGGAAATTCCGAATTGATTGCTGCCTATGCCCATGTCAAAGATTTAACAGATTCCGGTCAATTTTTAGCAATACAGAAAGCAGCAGCCCAGGCATTGCAAAATAATATATCCATTCCGGTTGAAAATGCACAAAAATACGAACGGCGAATGAATCAAATAGTTCCAATTCTAAAAAATTGTGGTTTCCATGTTGGTAATGGACGGGCTGGATTTTTCCTATATGCTCAAATTCCAAATTCCATAGAATATAACGGCCAAAAAATTGATTTTCCTTCGGCGGAAAAATTTGCCGAATGGATGATAACGGACCTTGGAATAGTCGTCGTTCCATGGGATGACGTTGAGCCATCTCTAAGATTTTCAATGACATTTGGGAGCAAAGACACGGACGAAAATGAAATTATTGATTTATTCAGAAGTCGAATGTCCAATGTCAGGTTCAATTTTGGTAAGTCGAAGTGATTTCAAAATGCAAATCCGTGGCTTCATCGCATATGAAAAGGCTAAAATTGCTGATCACAAGAGCTTTGAAGCTGCCAATGAGATTTTGGAACTTTTGAATGAAAAAAACAAAAAGGAAGTTGTTTGCATTGCATGTTCGGGGGGCAGTGACTCCGTATTCCTAGTGAAATATATTTTGGAAAAATTTCCCAACCTAAGAAGCCGTTTGGTCATTTTGCATTTCAATCACAATTTGCGCGGTCAGGATTCCGACGGTGACGAACAATTTGTAAAAACGTTGGCAAAGGATTGGGGCGTGGCATTTTATTCGGAAAAATTGGTGAACAGACCAACAAATGTTAGTGAAGACCGTTTGCGTCGTTTACGGAACGAATTTTTTGAACGTGCGCTTGAGAAATTTAATTCCAAGGTGCTAGTTCTCGGGCATCAAAAAAATGATATCGCCGAAACTTTACTAATGCGAATGATTCGTGGAAGTGATACGGCAGGGCTTTCTTCACCTCGAGCCATAACAATTTTTCGAGGGAAGTATTTAAAGTTGCGGCCATTGCTAAATTTCACAAAACGGGAAATGGAAATTTGCCTGAAAAGTTCAAAAATTGAATGGCGTGACGATAAAACTAATTTCGAAAATGACTTTTTCAGGAATAAAATTCGCAATATCATTTTGCCAAAGATTCAGGAAATAGCTGGCCATTTTGATGTTGTTGAAAACCTAGCAAGTGTAAGGCAGAACTTGGAGGAAGCCGACGATGCGATAACCTTTTTTGCAAAAAAATATCTCAATGGCAGAGACCTAAAAGAAAAACTTATAATTTCCGATTTGAAAAAATTCCCAACTGCCCTATTGAGAAAAATTTTTGTAGAATTTTTGGTAGCCAACAACCTTGATGTTCGACGGTCGTATGTCCAAACATTTTTGGATAAAATGCACCTAGGTAAAACAACGGTTTTCAGCGTTGGCAAACAGAATTTCATCAAATTTGACGGCGACAGTTTTTGCGTAACTACCAAAGAAGATGATGAAAAAGAAGATGGCGGCTGGGTAGTTGAAGATTTGAAAATAGGGCAAAATCACCTGCCAAACGGAAAAATCCTGGACATTCAAAGTGTAAAAATTTCCAAAAAACTTTGGGAAAATTTGAAAAATATAGACAGGAAGAAACAGTGTTACGCGGTTGTCGAAAAAACGTCAAAAATTTCGGTAAAAAAATATAAACCACTGTTCAAATACACACCTTTTGGTCATAATTCAGAAAGAAAACTAGGGGATATTCTGACAGTAAAAATTGTCCCAAAGGAAGACAGACGATTATTGCCTGTGGTATTCGTTAATGGTAGAGTTTGTTGGGTTCCGCACTTGCCGGTTTCAGATTATTTTAAAATAAAAACAAAGGACAGCGAGGCTCTTCTATTGACATATGCATGACGCATGTTAATTGGTATTGTAGTCGTGTTTGGGATTTGCCTTATATGCCAAAAAAAAATAATTCAAAATTTGTGTTTCAACTAAAAGTTGTTGGGGTTTGGGTAATTATAATTTTAGCAATTTTTGCCCTGTGGAGCATGTACAATCCTATTGTTGTAACCGTCCAAGGCAATAGATGGACCATTGAATCGGTTCTGGCGGCGGCGGAAAGGAATGACATTGTGGCCGGTGTCATACAGGGTGTTCCCTCGAAGGGGTTCGAATGGTATAGATTATATGGGGAAGCTAAAAATACTGGAGGGAAGGTTATATCAAATGCCCATACAGACCAACGAGCTACTAGCAACGCCAACTTTTTGAGAAGATTTAATGATGCCATTGCCAAGAATAATACAATTTCCCAAAATAACACAAATACGGATACGGAAGCTTTTATGGCGGAAGGTCGTTTAACTCCCAGTCGCTATAACCGCCTTATAAAATCATCGGAGGTATGGGTTGAAAAACCAAGTTCGGCGTTATGGAGTGACATTTTAGTCAATACGGTACCCTATGTCATTTTTCTGTTACTAATATTTTTCATTCTTGGAAGGCAACTGCATGGAGCTGGCAAAACTACGATGGCATTTGGAAAAAGTCGAGCTAAGTTACTAACACAGGATAAGAAAAAAATTACATTTAATGACGTTGCCGGGTGTGATGAAGCGAAGGAAGAAGTAGCAGAAATCGTAGACTTTTTGAAAAATCCGAAGAAATTTTTGGACATTGGTGGGCGTATTCCGAAAGGATGTTTAATGTTCGGAGCTCCAGGGACGGGAAAAACTTTATTGGCAAAGGCGGTTGCTGGGGAGGCAAAGGTTCCATTTTTTAGCATGAGTGGGTCGGATTTTGTTGAAATGTTTGTCGGAGTGGGAGCGTCCCGCGTTCGGGATTTGTTCGAACAGGGCAGGAAAAATGCTCCCTGCATATTGTTCATTGACGAAATAGACGCAGTTGGTCGCCAGCGAGGAGCCGGCCTCGGTGGGGGAAATGATGAGAGGGAGCAAACACTTAATTCTCTTCTCGTCGAAATGGATGGATTTGATAGTCGCGAAGGGGTAATCATTATGGCGGCCACAAATCGGCCAGATGTTTTAGATTCGGCACTTTTGAGACCCGGGAGATTTGACCGACAAATAGTAATCGACCTGCCGGATCTAAACGGTCGAGAGGAGATTTTAAAGGTTCATGCAAAAAAAATTAAGCTAGATAAAAGTGTTAGCCTAAAGGACGCAGCACGTAACACATCGGGTTTTTCGGGAGCAGATTTGGAAAACTTACTGAATGAATCAGCTCTGTTGGCTGCCCGCGAAAATAAAAAATCTGTGTCCAAAAATGATATAGACGAAGCTCGCGATAAAATTGCATTTGGTCGGGAACGTAAAAAGTTGATGGATGATTCCGACAAAAAGGTTACAGCCTACCATGAAGCTGGCCATGCCATAGTCCAGGCAATTGTCGATGACGGAAATCTTCCGGTGCATAAGGTGACAATTATTCCCCGTGGGCAGAGTTTAGGAAGTACGATGTTTATTCCCAAAAAGGACATTTTAAATCATTCAAAAAAGAATTTGGAAGCTCAAATTTGTTGTTCAATGGGTGGGCGTGTCGCCGAAGAAATTGTATTCTCTGAAATGACCAACGGTGCTTCCGCTGACATAAAATCAGCGACAAAACTTGCAAGAAAGATGGTCTGTGATTGGGGAATGAGTCCGCTTGGTCCAGTTGCCTATGGGGAAAATCAGGATCACATATTTCTGGGCCGCGAGATTTCTCGCTCACAAAATTATAGCGAATTAACGGCCCAAAAGATTGACTCTGCGGTTATAGCATTTGTTGAGGCTGGTTATCAGCGTGCCTTCAAAATTTTGAAAGAAAAACGGACGCTTTTGGATAAGCTTGCAGAGGCATTGTTAAAATATGAGACCGTTGACGGCATTTACGTCTACGATCTTGTAAAAAATGGTGATTTTACTATGAACATAACCCTACCGGAAAAACGAATCAAACCAAAAAATGATGATGATGATGTAGGAACCCTTAAGAAACGTCACAATGATAAAAGTTCAAAGAATGATTCGGGAAGTATTGCACTTCCAGTGGGTAAGATTGAACAACCTAAACCGACCGAGGTGTAATGGAAATGTTTTTTGATTTTGATCAGAAACCTCAGGATAGTGAAGATAAAGGAAAATCTTCATTCAACTCATTCGAGGAATTAAAAAGACACCTTGGCGATGTATTCAGTTCTGCGGGGTCGAAACTGGGATTTGTTTTTCCTGCTGGGAATATGGAAGGAAAGGAAGCGGCTGGGGATGACGCTAGAGAAAAGGAATTTGCTGAATTTATTGAAAAAATCAAAAGTTTTAATATGAAACCCCGAGAAGTTCGGGATTTCCTAGATCGTTTTGTTATAAAACAATCGGAGGCTAAAAAGGTTTTATCGGTTGCAATTTGTGACCATTACAATCATGTGCGTAGGTGCCTATTGGATGAAAAATCTTCCCAGGTCGAATATAATAAACAAAATGTTCTTCTCCTTGGCCCGACAGGTGTGGGGAAAACATACCTGATAAAAAACATTGCCAAGCTTATCGGGGTACCATTTGTAAAAGTTGATGCGACAAAGTTCTCCGAAACAGGATATGTTGGCGGCGATGTCGACGATATGATTCGTGACCTAATAAAGGCTGCCAATGGGAACGTAAAATTGGCACAGTATGGTATCGTTTTCATCGATGAAATTGACAAGATTGCCATATCGTCCAATTTTGAAGGGCGTGATATTTCCGGCCGTGGCGTACAAATAAATCTTTTAAAACTGATGGAGGAGAGTGAAGTCAATGCTTATAGCCAAACGGATATGATATCACAATTGCGGGTCGCCATGAGTTTTGCAGGTGGAGGCGTAGATCAGAAACAAAGTATCAGTACAAAATATATTTTATTCATTGCCAGTGGTGCATTTGATAGGCTTGTCGATATTGTTAAAATACGGGTAGGAAATAAAAGTATAGGGTTTAGTTTTAAACTTTCTCCCAATGACCAGGACGAAGCGTATGAATGTTTACAGAAAGTTTCTACGGCAGATTTTATAAAATATGGGTTTGAGCCAGAATTCATCGGACGTTTGCCAGTACGGGTCGCCTGTGAAGCATTGAACGCCGATGATCTGAAAGATATCTTAATTTCATCGGAAGGTTCAATTCTAAAGCAATACATAGAAGATTTCGCCGGTTACAGGATAAAACTTAGCGTCGACGATGATGCATTGACCGAAATTGCTAAATTGGCAGCCGATGAAAAAACGGGAGCTCGGGGGCTGCTTACCATTTTGGAAAAATTACTGCGGGATTCCAAATTCGAACTGCCATCGACGGATATTAAATCCATAAGAGTCACAAAAAATTTTGTAGCGAATCCAGCCAAGGCGTTGTCGAATTTGATGGGAAAAGGGTCCATGGCTAAAACAACGACTTTGTCAACAAGCAAGGTTAAAAAACTCACAAAGAAAACAAAAAAATCCTAATCGAAATGGATCTAATCCCATCCAAATTGTTTAACTTTGCGAATGCCTGTCTAATTCGCGAAAAGTTGCAGAAAGAAAATCGGAAGGTGGTGCTGACCAACGGATGTTTCGATGTGTTGCATGTGGGACATATATTTTCCCTTGAAAATGCAAAGAAACTTGGAGATTCCCTTTGGGTTGCCTTAAATTCTGACACGAGCGTAAAAGCACTAAAGGGAGATAAACGTCCTATTTTCACTGAAAAAATGCGAGCCTATGCACTATCCGCCCTGTCCACCGTTGATGGTGTTTTTATTTTTAACGGGATCAGGTTAGATGATGAAATATTACGCTTTCGCCCTGATATCTATGCAAAATCTGGGGACTATACCATTGACATCCTAGATCCTTCCGAACGAAAAGCTTTGCAAACCATGGGGGTAGAAATCCATTTCCTCCCATTTATCGAAGGCTTTAGTAGCACTTCCATTGTGAACAAATTTTTATAGTCACCGCGGAAACGGATTTATTTACAAAGCCTCAGCCTTTTTTACGGCGACTTTGCGGTGTTTGCCATCCCATTTAACAATTCCATCGACAAGAGCAAATAGCGTATGATCGCGGCCACAGCCGACATTATTTCCAGGGTGAATTCTCGTTCCCCGCTGCCGTATCAAAATAGTTCCTGCGCGAACAATTTCCTCATCGTATTTCTTAACTCCGAGCCTTCTGCCCGCACTATCTCGTCCATTTCTAGATGTTCCTTGCCCTTTCTTGTGTGCCATAATAAACCTCGCCTAACTTTTTTGGATTGATTCTATTTTAATTACCGATATTTCTTGACGATGCCCACGTTTACGTTGATATCCTTTGCGGCGTTTCTTTTTGAAAATCATCACCTTTTTGGCACGCTTATTTTCTAAAATCTTCGCCTTGACATTGGCCCCTGAAACCAAAGGAGTTCCTATTTTGGTATCATTACCTTCACTCAGCAGTAGGATATCTTTTATCACTATTTCATCTCCAGCAGAAGAATCAACATACCTATCCACAAACAAAACATCGCCCTCCTGGATGGTAAATTGTTTGCCCTGTGTCCTAATAACTGCCCTCATA
Source organism: Puniceicoccales bacterium (assembly GCA_031260055.1). GTDB lineage: Bacteria > Verrucomicrobiota > Verrucomicrobiia > Opitutales > JAIRKQ01 > JAIRKQ01. The sequence goes on along the minus strand of JAIRKQ010000026.1, from coordinate 17,746 downwards.
TGAATTGACTGCAATAAACATACCCTAGGCAAAAACGCAAGGCTTTTTTGCATGTTCCTTCTGACTATTTTATTTTCCGTGCAGATGTGTGGCGATTCGGTCGATGAGCTGGGCAAACGCACCGTTGCCAAGGACATTTGCCGATGTGCAGATTGGATCCATGAGTATGTACAACGAAAGTATTAGGGATGACATCACGCCATTGAAACCGAAACACCTTTCAATGATCGGCAACATGACGATTATTCCGCCCGCTGGCACTGCGGCTACCGAAAATTTTGCTGCTACGAATTGCAGGACAAATCCTAGGTATAAAAACTGTGATGGCTGCACTACACCGTAGCTCTTGAGGATCGCATAGATAAAAATAGGAATTGCTATGCAATCACCGATCAGGTGAATATTCGTGGTGATCGAGACAATGGACTTCGCCAGATCCTTGTTTTTCGAATTTTTTTCCACGGCAATGAGTGTGTATGGTAGTGCCGAAGCGCTCGACATAGTTCCAAACGCACATACGACAGCAGGGATCATATTTTTTATTGCCTCGAAAGTTGCCTTTGTATTCATCCCGTTCACAAGGAAATAGAAAAGTAAAAGGTAGGAAACTATGGCGACAACTATAATCGCAACTATGACGATATACTGGCGGATAAGCACCATGATAATTCCATCGTATTGCATCTTCAGCAAAAACCCAAATAGAAAAAACGGCACTATGAATTGTATACATTTTAGGAAAAGAGAAACGAACTTATCCACGATCGTTGACAATTTCTGGGCTCTGATCGGTGCGATTTTTGGAACGAAAATTCCACAAATCATCGCCACGACCATGGCCAGTGCATTGGGAATAATTTTTGGAAGTCTGAAGTCAAAGCTGGGGGTTAACTCATTATTCGCCGATATTTGCACCAGCGACAGTTCCATGCCATGTATCATTTCTCCGATAAAATGACTTACGTATGTTGCCAAAAAATTCGAACAGCAGAGCAAAATTAAAGCGACGATAAAAATTCTCGAAGCATTTTTCCCAAATCGTTGGAATGTTGAAAAAATTAGGCAAAAAATCAGTGCCGGCAAAGCGAAGATTATAACCGATTGTAATGTCACACTTATGGCAAGAAACAAACGCAATACAGGTAGCGGCAAAACTTCGCCGCCTATGAGTGCGAGTACAACTAGGGAAATTAGAACAAATGAAATTTTTTTACGCATACAAACGAAAGGTTAAAGATTAACAAAAACACCTTGTCCTTTAAGACAAAGGACACGATTCTAAGAAGCTTTCCAACACGTTCGTATCTTAAATGTAAATTTCATTTGTTTCCCTTGAAAAAAATATTAACCCGGTGTCAACGTTTTTATCAGAGCCACTCAATTTTCTTCAGAGCCATTTAGTTTCCCGTCAAAAGTTTGAAGGAGATGGAATGGAGACAAAAACTGGGAAAATAAAATTTATGGCGTGTACGGTAGGTATTTCTTTTATTTTGCTTTTAAAAAAAAGTTTTTGCTATAGCATTTTTACCAAGATGAATGAAGTTGAAAAAGTTGTGATTGTGGGTAGCGGATGTGCTGGTTTAACAGCCGCCATATACACATCCCGAGCAGCACTATTACCCTTGGTCATTGGAGGCCCACAGCCCGGTGGCCAGTTGACAATGACGAATGAAGTAGAAAATTTTCCTGGATTTCCAAATGGAATAAATGGATTTGAACTGATGGCTAACATGAGATTGCAGGCTGAGCATTTTGGTACCCGCTTTGTGGATGATGAAGTGAAGGACGTGGACTTCGGAAAGGGTATGAAAAAAATTATTTGTGAGCGTAACACATACCTATCCCAAACCGTAATAGTCGCCACTGGAGCATCACCCAAGCTACTGGGAGTAAAAGGAGAAAAGGAGTTTTTTGGGGGCAAAGGAGTAAGTATTTGTGCAACCTGTGACGGTGCCTTTTACAGAGGGAAAGATGTTGCAGTTGTTGGAGGTGGAGATACGGCCTGCGAAGAGGCACTGTTTTTGACAAATTTTTGTGCAAAAGTATATCTAATCCACCGCCGTGATACGCTGAGAGCGTCCAAACCGATGGAAAAACGTACCTTGGCCAATGGGAAAATTATTCCCCTGTGGGATAGCATTGTCGATGAAATTATTGGACCCGAAAAGGTAAGTGGAATCAGGGTGGAAAACGTCAAAAATAAATCAAAAACGGAGATAGCTTGTTCCGGCGTGTTCATAGCCATTGGCCACACTCCCAATAGTCAACAATTTGCTAAATATTTACACCTCGACGACGATGGCTATTTTCATCGAAAAGAAGATTCATTCGTCGAAACAAACGTTGGAGGAGTATTTGTCGCCGGAGACTGTGCCGACAAAACATATAGGCAAGCAATAACATCCGCTGGAACGGGAGCAATGGCTGCTATCCTGGCAGAAAAGTATATTTGCAAAAAGATTTGATGGAGGAGCCGCGATGGAAAAATGTCAATTTTGTGGAAAACCTGCAACTGTTCATATGACACAGGTTATTAATAACAAGACGACCGTCATTCGAATGTGTAACGAGTGTGCAGCGAAGCATGGTCTTTTTGATAAGGAAGGATTACCGTTTGCGATGTTATCTGGTCTAGGAGAAGCATTGTTTTCCGGAATGAAACAAAGTTTATCCGCCAATGGGCTGATATGTTCAAAATGTGGTTGTACGCCGATGTCATTTAAAGAGACTGGCCGCCTGGGATGTCCTAACTGCTACAAAGATTTGAAATTGTTGATAGATGGAATAATTGAATCCTCTCAGAAGGGCACGATTCATAAAGGAAAATATTCAAAGGAGGGAACCTTGACAGCAACAATGGACCCTACCAATAGTTTCACTGATACTTCTATCCAAAAGCCCATTAGAAAACCTTCCACGGAAGAAAAATTGAATGAGTTACAGGAAATGTTAGATGCCGCGGTAAAGGCTGAACAATATGAAGAAGCAGCCAGATTACGCGATGAAATAAAGATTTTAAAAGGATCTGGGGGAATATCATGAACGATTTTGCAAAGAAGCTTTTTCAAGATTCGAAATTGGCAAAGGAAACGATACCTGTGGTTGTCAGTTCTAGGATAAGGTTGGCTCGCAATCTTGCTGATTTTAAATTCGTAAAATATGCCTGTAAGGGGGATTTGCACACCGTTGCAGAAAAGTGTGAAAAGGTTCTGGCAAGTTGTCCAATTTTTACGAAAAGTACGATCCTCAACATGGGCGATCTTTTGGACTATGAAAAGTTAGCCCTGGTTGAAAGGCACCTGTGCAGCCAAGAATTTATCATGGATACCAATGAATCCAAACTATTTTTTACGGATGACCATTTGACTTCCATCATGATAAATGAGGAAGACCACCTGCGCATGCAAGTTTTTCGCCCCGATTTAAATTTCAAAACAATGTTCGATAAAATCAATGCCATCGATGACCATGTGTCGGAGAACCTAAACATAGCCTTTGATAATCGCTACGGGTTTCTCACTGCTTGTCCAACAAATGTTGGTACTGGCATGCGGGCGTCAGTCATGCTACATTTGCCTGCTCTAGTCATCACCAAACAAATAGGCAATTTAATCCTGGCAGTACAAAAACTGGGCTTCGTCGTCCGGGGTTTATTCGGCGAAGGTTCGGAAGCTCAGGGAAATTTTTTCCAAATATCCAACCAGCAGACACTTGGTTTTTCCGAAGTTGACATTCTTTCGCGGCTAACGCAGATAATAAGATCCATCATTGAGTATGAGTTAAACGCTCGTGAGATTGTAAAGAAGGAAAGAATTATTTGGCTATACGACAACATTGGCAGGGCACTCGGCATTTTGCGAGGTTGCTATTGTTTGACATCCATCGACGCAATAAATTGCCTATCGCTGATGATGTTAGCCGTTGATCTTGGATACTTACCTAATACGCTACGTGGGGACTTACACCAGGTGATGATGAAAATTCAAAGTTCTCACATCCAAGTGCTCGAAAATAAAGTATTGAATTCCAGCGAACGAGATGTCAAACGGGCTGAACTTTTAAGGGAATTCTTTGTAACCGTCCCGAATCTAAAATTCGACTAAAAAAGCTACATTTTCATCATGCAAACCCATTTTCCTCCGGGGGAAAAAGCTTACACTATTACATCTGTTTAGGTTTTAAAACTGGTAGAAAGAAAAGTTTTGCCTTGCTGGGTAAAAAGAGGGCTATCGTGCGCAGTAGGGCAGGAAGCGCCGGAGATGCACGACCCCGTGGTGCGGGAACAGAGGCAACATGAAGCGAGCCAGGCATTGGCCTACATCCGAGCTATCTATAAGGAGATGATGAATGGGAAATCGAAATACCCCCAAGCTCTTCCTACGAACTGCAGAAAAGGAATCGCGAACCGACAATTCCGAGGCATTTAAAACCTTTCCCCGCCGCCACCACCAGTCCTCCACCCCCGCTGCCGTATTCGGCGCAGGGTGTGCAGGCGACAGCGACTTCACCCACTGGACATGGGGAATTTCGGCAATGGAGCTACCCTTTCCCGTCAACGCCAACGTCCCTGCACCAGAGCCACCAGTCCCTCCGTTACCACCCCCGCTGCTGCTGCGAAGTTCCAGCCGTGTAAAAAAAATACAAAAATATTTACAAAAAAGTATTAAAAAATATGTAAAAGGTCTCAAAATCCATGGGACGGGAGGTATTAAATGGATATATCAAATCGGGATCAAATTCATAGTGACAGGGGGTCGATCCTCAGTAGGGTGCTTTGTCAAGGTATTGGGCTACCTTTACTTCGGCGATGGCGGATAAACTTTTAGTGCTTTCGCTGCGTAGGGCTTGTTTGTGGGCAAATTTAGTTTTGGCGGTAGCAGGAACATTTACTTTTGTGGCTGTCAGTTTGCTGGACACTGCAGCTTTATCCTTGATCAATCCGGCAACACCAACGACCGCAGCGCCTGCGAGTGCCGCCATGCAGGATGGCGTAAAGGATGGCAATTCTACCTTTGGGAAAAAGTACTCCGGGCCGAAGAAGTCATGGGGCTAGGCCCAACCCCCGTGTTGAGCAGTGTTCTCTCAATGCTTTATTGAGAAGTTCTCATCCATCACCACTTCTTCATGTCTTCCTCCAGCGTGTATACCCTGTGCTTTTCTTCATCGCTCCATTCCAATCCATATTCTTTTCCTCTGTCAAACCATGTTTTTAGTTCTTCCAAAAACTTTCTTGAATGCCTTGATCTCAGGGTGTTGAACATTTCCCTAAATCTGATCCAATGATCATCACTGTTCATATGCCACATACTTGCATATTTGCAAAGGGAAAAATCTGACCATGCGCCCACTGCGCCAATTTTACATTTATTTTCAATTATATCCCAATGATTCTCGTCTATTTGCCTGTTTCGTATGCACCACATGCTCATTTCTACGCACATACTCAAGTAATTCTCGGCAACTTTATCAAATTTCTTATAAAATACCTCGATTATCTGATCCAGGGTGTAGTTCGCCCCTATTTCCGCTTTAAGATATTCGCAAGCTTCATTGACTTCGTAGTCAAACTCCTCGTCGAAAAAGTCCATCAAATGTTCCAGAACTTCCGTATCCTTTGTTGCTGCCAGTGCCTCCATGTTCGGGAGAAATACGTCATCATACTCTCTTTGAGAACTATCAATATCAGAAAATTTACTACAATTATTGTAGTTGTTAAAATATTCATACATTTTCCCCAGATGTTTTTTATACTTATCTTGTATTGCCTTTTCTCCTTTCCCAAATACATATGGATATTTGAGTTCGTGATTTTTTACACTTTTCAGTAAATTACGATTTACCTTTGGCGTATATATCTCATCTTCTTTCAAAATTCGTCTCACGTCGATGAGATTCCTTGCCAATTCATCCCTCGGAGAATTATCAGTCGGCAATCGTCTTATCGTCTTAGCTTTCCTATATTGCTCAGTGGTTAATATAATGGCTAACCCGTCTCCTGTGCGAATTCCATATTTTTTTCCAAATTCACCTGGCAAAATATGGTAGGCTTCTCGTCCATCCTGGAATCCAGGTTTTAGGTTGGCGTTATTAAAGTTTTGGCTAGACGCCGAATCAAATATGGAAAGCCAATTCAACTGACTTGATTCTGAACTAAGTTCCCAACTTTTAATGTCATTACTCAGAATCACCATGTGATTTTTATATCTTTTTCCCAAATCCATCATTTCATCTAACAACGCTCTGGCTTTGATCGGCCTTGTCATGTTAAAAATGCTCCTAAATATTTCAAATTCATTTTTCCATAAAAACCACTTGCATATGTATGCACATCTCTCTACATTTTTTTTGGAAAAGGAGTCTAATTTTTTACATAGTGCAATGGAGATTTGTTTTAGTGTGTAGTTGTTTAGTATTCCAGAAGTAAGATCTTCCAAAACCCCCCCATATTTGTCATTTTCATTCGTAAAAAAATCTATAAGGTCTTCCAAAATTTCTGGATCAGAACTTGCGCATAAAAAGTCAACTGCGTTGAAGTATTTTTCTCCATTTTTTTTATTTTCTTCTTCGCTCAGTCGCTCATCCCAGTGCATGTACATACGCATTATTTCCAATTTTTCCGTGTATTCAGCTTTCATTTTTTAGATCTTTTTTTAAATACGTCTAGGTGCTTGGCCTGAAAATCCTTTACTCCCTTAAGCAGACCACGATTCACATCCGGCGTATATCTACCCTGCATGAATTCTTGGTGGGCCCTGCAGGATTCGAACCTGCGACCAAGGGATTATGAGTTCTCAGATGGCATGTTTTAAATTGTTTACGATTGTTTAACAAAGTGTGGATTTTGCTTGTATTTTAGAGGATTACAGCCAATTGTGTAAGCACAATGGCAAACAAATCGGAACATTATAGAACAGAAAATCCAGATCAGGAACAGATCAACGAAAACCAAAGGATTTCCAATTCCGTCAGTAGGAGTAACGTCAAATATTGGGAATCGAAGTTGAAAAAAAGATCCCATAGGGATAGTTTCGGAAAACTTGTGCAATCCCCAGATTATAGCGTAAGATTGTGCCACCAAAATCAACAAAGGTTTGTGTCTTTACAAACTCCAAATAAATCTCTTGCAGCCCAGCGTGCCCGCGATGCCCACCTCTTGCTAAAGTCGGAAGGTTGGGAAGCCCTATGGAAGCAATATAAGGTTCGCCAGTCCAACGATGAGGCAGTGTCATGTGGTTGTACCGTCGGAGAGTTTTTGAGTACATACGAACCAAATCCAGCCTAAAGCCTCAAACATTTGCCTACTACAAACGAGCATTATGTCAAATTTTGGCCGATGTTTTTAACATACAATCTGGATCCGAGAAGTTTGATTACGTCAATGGAGGAGCAAAAAAACGACTGGATAGGATCTACGCAATCAAAATATCAAATATTAAGAAAGATAAAATTGAATCTTGGGCAGTAGAAACATTGCAAAATAAGGTAAAACTCAACCCCTCCAAAAGAAATTCCATATGTGCAACGATTAACAAAAACATCAGGAATGCTAAGGCCTTGTTTAGCAAAAAGGTTTTAACAATCGTGGGGCTTAATGAAACCGTTGTATCACCATTTGAAGGCATAAAATTTCTACCCGAAGGATCCCATCGATATACGTCCATATTTGACCCCAAGCTCCTTGTACAAGCCGCCGAGAAGGACTTGCGAATTGCTCATCCAGAAGCATTTAAAGTATTTGTACTGGCCCTGTGCGCAGGATTGCGAAGAAATGAGATCGACAAATTGCTATGGCGGCAGGTAAATCTCGAAAGAAAGTTAATATCAATCCAACCGACGGAATGTTTTTCTCCAAAGACGAAAGAATCGTGTTCGGACATCTACTTGGACGAATCTGTGGTCAATATGTTGAAAGAATTTCAAGCATCTGCTTCCGGAGAATTTGTCATAGAATCCGATATTGCTCCCCGACCACAGGCACATTACCAACATTACCGATGCGACCGCATACACAAAGAACTGATTGGTTGGCTACGTTCCCGTGGCGTCAATTCCAATAACCCATTGCATACGCTGCGCAAAGAATATGGCTCTGAAATCTGCCGACAGTTCGGACTATACGAGGCAAGCAGAGCACTCAGGCATTCGTCATACGGCATAACGGAAAGTTTTTATGTGGACAGGAAAGTTGGTATCACCCCAAAGTTTTTTTGATTTTGAATTTGTACGTCGAAACTTTTTCAAAACATACTTTCTGCAAAAACGACCTGCAAAATCTTCAAAACTAACAGATTTCTCATAAAACCAACGCTTAGTGACATTTGTGATGTTTTTCAAATAAAAGAAAATAGCCTATTTGGATGTATATTTTGGCTCCCAACCCTCGCTAGATACCATTTCTTAGATATTTACAACGATCAACACCAGAACATTTTTCTAGGAGCAATCTATTTTCATTGTGTATGCGAAAGAGCAACCTTAAATTTTCCTGAAAATTGTTAAAGCAACAAGAATTATTTGACTAGATCACAAAGCAAATATACTCAACTTTTTGTCTGACGTAAAAGAGCTCTCGTCCCTTTATATCAGCTTGCCCATACTGTGTCCATGCAAATATGAGGTAATATCGAGTAAACAACTATTTTTCTGCATAGCTACCGTAGTAGCTTGAGCATTGCTATGCTGCTTTAAACTTCGGATCGTTAAGTAGCCCTTGTATTTTTTGATCATTGCTTACGTCAACAGTACAACATTTGACTTTTCTATTATTTAATTTTTTGAATTTAAAACAACTGCTATCCTGGTCAATGAACACTTTTCGTAATATGGACATAATTGCGGGATTTGAGTCATCCGTAAATTTATACAACTTATGTTTTATAAACAAATTAGCAGCATCATTTGGAATTTGTACATCACAGACTCCATCATGGAAATAGTCAGTTATATGTTTGTCATCACCACGGACCTCTAATAAAAATTTGCCCAAATGAATACTGACTATTGGGAACTTATTAAATTCATCATATTGTTTATACTCTAAGCTTATTTCTATTTCGTTTGTCATATTAACCTTCTGTATGATTATGATATATTGTTTCAAATTTTAAGGCTTGGACAATTTTGCCAATATTGGTTAAGTTCTTCATTGCTTTAAGGCCTCGTTGATACTTGTCGTTTTCCTTATTATTCCTTGTTTTTGGGTGTGCGGGGTTATATGCATCCTCATCTCTAGGCTTAGGTGCCTTTGCTGCCCGGATCTTATGATCTTTTAATATAGTACCCTTGTTTTTTGTATCCGGACTTTTGCAAAATTCTATTTGGTGCCTGGCTTTCTCTGATGCAATATCTTCAATTTGCACTTCTCTCTTTCGACCATCATCGTATTCATCACTATTGGCCAGTACATAAGCATGATCTTGGTCTTCTGCCGAAGCCAATACTCCGCATATTTCAGCCTGAAGCCCACGTGGTATTAATAAAGTTTCCCGTTGGCGCTCTCTGAAAAAAGGGCAGCCCCCGGTGTATTCACCTACCTTCCTATTTGTGCTCCTTTCGTCGTCAAAAACTCTTCCAATAACCCTAGCAGCGTTAGAAAAATCTACATTAAATAGGTGTACGCCAAATATGTGTGCATGATGGACTTGTTCATATTTCGTTATGATGCGCATTGGAGGCGGAAAATCGTTTACTCTATCCAGGCTAGTCACATGGGCACCAACTGAACCCGCTACCAGAACAGGCCTTTCTGCATTACTGCTAATTACAGCTCCCTGAAATTTACCTTCACCAAAAGTCATTGCTTCAATGGCCCCCATATCTTCAAGCCTCATGACTTTTCCTAGATAAATACCTTGGTTATTTCCAGGAAATTCGCTGCGGGATAAAATTTCTTGCGTAATCGCATAATAAGCTATTATTGCATTTTCAAACTGTTCGGCTATGGCAACATCAAATTCTCTACCGGGCCATATTTTGGCAATCAAATCCGTAAATGAATACTGCAATACGTTCCCCATTTCTTCAGGTGGCTGATGATATTCCTGTGGCCAAAAGAAGGATTGTGTTTCATCTGCAAACTGATAGGCAAAATACCTTTTTACAGCCAATGTAAAGGGATTCCAGGAACCAACTTGATTTTGACCGAATTGTAGACCGACAAGAAACATCAAAGAAGGTGGCAACTCAGTCAATGGTGTATTTTCGTTTAAATGGAACCCAGGTAATTTTGCTTTTACTTTTTCAATCAGTGGTTTAAGAATATCATTGCAAGTAATCGATAGTAATTCTTTCACGACTCCGTTTTCTACTTGATTTGGGTCTATGGCCGACAACAACCGCTGGACTTCTCCAAGGATTTTTCCTGCAGATTCGTCTGACTCAAAATCATTTGGGATTTGTGTAAGTAACTTTTCAATATCATCGGTAGGGCTAAAGCCACCTGATATCTTAGATTGAAACGCCAAAAACTGTCTAAATCTCGCTCCCAGGGATGGGGTTATCTCTCCATTTGGCATTGCATAGTAATCTCCTTTTTCACCGCGTCCCCTAAGGATACTAAACCTATTTTCAGTATTATTTTGTTGATCTGCTGGAGATTGCTCTTCTTGAGGGCGGGGTGATGCTAATACCCCATCCCAATGGTAACTTTCTCCTTCTCTTTCCCCTTTTAGAAGTATGGTGGCTCGCTCCGGTCCAAAATCCCACATGCAGGACGGCTGATACTTATTCTCTCCTTCGTCCAATATGTTACCCATATTAATTGCATCATCCAACTGTCCCGCCCCGAACATGGCCATACGCAGGCGCTCACATACGATTTTTGCTACAAATTCTGGCTTAAAGTTCAAACCATCTTCCCTTAGCATTTCTTCCGCACAAGATTGGATGTGCCGCAGATTTTCCACCTCTGCTACAGCCTGCCAGTTTTTGCTAGCACTTTGCAAATATGGAATAAATCGATCTTGAAATCTGGTAAGCTCGGATTGGACAAAAGAGGAAGGCTCTCCCCGTTGTGTGGAGAAAAGTCTCTGGATCGCAACAGTTGAAGTAAAAACGTCACTATCAGCCAATTCCGCAGGAAAATGTTCCCAGAGCGGTGACAATAATGGCGGTGTTTCATTTGTAAGTTCTTCTGTTTCATTAAAAGCATTTAAAAGCCCATTAAAGCTATGTATAGGTTTTTTTTGCCCTTCGACCAAAACACTCAGGCGATGCACTGCAAATTTCGATTCTGCCACGAAATGTCCCGGTTTTAAAGCAATAACCTTTGTATCTTCAGGCAACGCGAGTGATCCAAGTCGGTCGATAGGACAAGGCTGAGTAGGGGAGTTGGGAGAATACAGAATCGAGCCCGATAGTATGTTCCCAGGTCGCACTAGGCCATTTCCTTTTTCTTCCGTACCCTCTGTATTTAGCAATAAAATTGGACACTCAAGTATATCAGCCACATACTGCAAATCTTCTTCACCTATATATTTGTTTTGCGTACCCGTTATTACAGTGGTTAAAGCCAAAGCAATAACTCGTTCTATTATCCCTTCAAATGGAAGCCCTTGTTCATTGAGTATCATCTTGTTCTCATCCTGTGCCAAATTATTGTACATTTCACATATCTTTTTAGTTACGCAGAGATCCTTATTATTGTTCCCATTCACATTTGAGAGAAATCCTGTAACATTCTCAGAAGAAGAAATATGAATTTCCTCACGACTATACAAGTATTGTATTACATTTAGCAGCAAATCGGAATTTAGAGGGCCCTGTTCTTCAAAGGGAGATTGTTTTTGCTTAAGTTCTCTTAGCGATATTAAATAACCGCATAGGGATCGCATTAAATTCAAGGTATCACTTTTTCGTATAAAAACTTCATTAGAATTTAAAGTTTCTGTTAAAAAGCTACTTTCAGGGAATACCCCTAAAATCTTCAAAATCTCTCCTAGGTGTTCATTGGTAATATTCTGCCAAAATGAAATTCCTTGGTTTGACACATACTCTATTGCGGCACCTATGTTGTCAGCTGTCATTCCCTGAAATAGATCTGCCCCAAACGTTTCATCTGCAACAACCCCATTTTCTATTATACTGTAAATAATTTCGTTGATATGTGCTATCTCACTATTAGTGGCGCTATTTATAACATACCAAATCTCTACCGCACTACAGATGTTTGCCAAAGCGTTTTTTTGTGCCGAGGCTATTTTACTACGTAAATTAAAAACGTTTTCCTCAGAGATTCCCGCATCACGTAAAGCTTCAAATAGACAATTTCCTCCTATTTTCAAATCATCCACAGTCATGTCTCCGCATGTAGGCTGCCATTCAGTGTCGGGTATTACTTTCTGTTCCACACTGACCATGAATTGATTTAACCCTTTGTCATCAAATTGTGTCTGGATAGCACGTTGTACTGTGTTTGGAGAAAGATTTTCCTTTGATATTTTCACAGTGAATTCTACGAAATCTGCCTTGTCTTCGTATGGAATCACCAGTTCGTCTGATAACGATCGTGACGATTGACCTCTATCACTGCTTGGGAGTTCAATAGGATTACTCATTGAGTCATATCTTATGCATGCAAGGTCATGGCCTGTCAACGAAATCTATAATTTGTCAGAAAATATGTGTTAAGAAAATGTAAAAATTTGTTGTAAGTGAATTATGCAACCCAATTCATGTTCTTCAACGGAAACTACTATTATTTTCGCCATTTATAACAACTCTCATATCCACCTACCCATACCGCCGTCTCTGCGAACTCCACTGCTTCCTGTTCGGTATTTGCACGGGAAATGGCATGGTCCACGAACGCTTCCGTGCCATTTTCGATAGTGGCTGCCATTACCTCCTGGGATAGCAACTGGGACCCGAAAAATGCCATCATCTTCTTACCGCCTAGCTTGAGTCCTGCCTTTACAATTCCCGCTAGACCGAGATAGCCAGCTCCTTTCAAAGCCACGACTGTCAAACACTATTTCGGATTCGGGATGTCTTGTCCCAGTTAATTTAACATTCGGATGATTTTCTTTTGGTAAAGTAGTGCTAGTAACTTTAGCCTCAGGGTGGTTAACCTTCAGCATGCTTTTCAGGATATGTTGGTGCAAATACTATGTGCTAACTTACATTAGTTCTTTAGACTTTAATATTTCTTCATATAATCCACATGACTCACATTTTATGGCCCGCACGAAGTGAGTTCCCAGGTCAATATCATAAAATTCTAAATCACTCTTTTCGCATTTCGGACACCTTATTTTTGAGTTTTTATCCAGTAAAATCTGCGGAACGAGTTTAATTAATTTCTCATAGTATTTATTTTTCATCTTTTTTACAAAAAACTATTCTTCTCTTTTCCCTAACACTTCAGCATATAGTCCGCAATCGTGGCACTGTATAACTCTCACAAACCTTTTATTAGGTCCTTTAATATCGCTAATTGTCAATTCGCATTTGCCACAGGATGGGCATTGAATTTTTATTTCCCTATCGGCCATGATACTCGGCGTCAATTTGATTAGACTTTCACGAGATTTTTTATCAATTTTACATCTTTTCACTTTACATCCTTAAAATATTTTTCTGCAAAATTAAAAGCAGAATTGGTCTCTGTCAGCACTAAATGTGCACTGACCCCAGCAGATGATTTACTTGTGCGCAACCTATGCAGTTCATGCAAAAGTGTTTTTTTAAGCTCGGATGCAGAGGAAAATGCCTTTCTAGCCGATTTTAAAATTTTCTCATATTCTTTTTTCATATTTAGTATTCAATTTCAGTTATTATGATTTCCACGCCCTTGCCTTTGCCATGTTCGACTGCTTCCAGGATGTGTTGCCTTTGAATTGGCGTCGTTTCCGCTGGTATTCCCAGTTCTAGTCTGCGACCTTTTATCATGTCCTTAGTTAGAGAAGTTCATTCAAGTCGTGGTTTATTTACCTTGTCTAGTAAGTCTTCAAGCTGCAACCCATATTTATTTGGTTCATAATCTTTTTCAAAACCATATTGCATCAGTTCATCACTTATAACATCGATAATGTTCTCAATGTCTTCATTGTTTACTTCATTGAAATTTCTTACTTTTCCCAACAAAGTTATGTCTGTCACTTGTTGACTTTGCAAAACCTTTTCTAAAAGGGTTACATCAGGCTTCCTTAACCTTATTATCACAATTTTCGTTTCCTGCCAGAGATTCCCTATTTGCCATGTTGATTTTGTCAATCAGATCTTCAATCTTTCGACCATATTTAGTCAGTGAGTAATCTGGCAAACACTCTTGCATAAGCTCATCATGTAGTGTCCCAGTTACAATATATACATCCGTTTTACAGATATCTTTATTTACCAGTCGTTGTAGAATTTTTAACTTTTGTAAAATCCTTTCTTCGGACCTTCTATTCAAAATCGTGATTAGCAGGTTAAAGTCAGATTCTTTCATCTTTAATTTTATGCCCATAATTTTTGATAGTTTTTGATCGATAAATGAAATATGATACTTGTTTACATACCAGGCCTCATCATATTTAATACACCTATTAAATCATCAACTTTTACTCCATGCGCAGTTGGTTCATAATTTGGTAAAAGTTCATGGGAAAACTCGTCGTCAAGGATATCAATCATAACATCTATATCATGTTCATCTACTTCTTTAATGGCAAGTCCTTTCAAAATTCTCAACTCCTGAACAATCTCCTCTGAGAATCTTTTGTTTAAAATCTCCATCAGTAGATTCAAGTCCTCTTCCGATATGTCTACTTTTATATTCACAGTAAGCTACCTTCCCTCATTTAGTAATCCTATATCCTCGTCTAGTTGATGCTCGAGTGGTTATTACTTTACCATTTTTGTTAACCGCTATCATCGACTTTTCTCCAAATATGTTAAATTTCCCTCCATGTTCGTCCATTTCAAATTCTATTTTCGTTGGGTTATTCCAAGTGTCAAGGATAGATTGTGGAGATACACCAACCTCATCTTTGAATAGAGCTCTATCCAGGCCATGCTTGGTGTAACCAACTAAATTCTCTGGCATTTTAACGCCACAACTCTTTTCAACTTTAGCCCTCATGGCGGGGTTAATCCTGTTTGGAATTGCCAATTCTTTTGGTAGAACTTCTGGTGTCGATTTGCCGCCTAAGCCCTGGCCTTCCATCTTTCTGCTGACGGAAGATATGCGTTCTTCGACGGGAACTTTCACCTTTAGGCCTGTGCCGGCAAGCTCCGTTTCTCTAATGGCAATGCTTTCCGTTGGCGTGGGCCTGTTCTTTGGATGGGGGGAATGTCTGGCGAACTTTCCCATGCTGGAAACAATGTTCGCCGCTCCCGCCGTTTGTACGCAAAACCTTGCAGTGTCAGCGAATTCCTGTTGTTCCTGGTCTGTCCTCGCACATGTCTTGGCCGCATTGGAAAGCACGTCCAGGACACCATTTGCGACAGCTTCCCCCGCTTCCGACCGCGATACCAGGACCACGGCGGTGACTGGAATTCCCGTCGCAGGCCCTCCGGCCCATGATGAAATAATCGCAGCTGCATCGGCGAGGTATCCTCCCGCCGCAACCGCTTTTTCGAAGTACTCTTTTGCCCAAGGATGCCGGTTTCCGAATTCTTCACAGCACTTACGAGTATTGTTCAGAGCAACCAGACAGGCATGGGCCAATTCACTCTGCCGAATCTGTTCTCCAACACAATCCACCACCACCTTCGGATCGCTCAAATATTTTGCTGCTCCCTGGGTGGTAGGCAAACTTTTCGCCACCGCTTCGAATATCCGACCATCACTGCCGAAATCATAATTCTCAGGAACCCCATCGGGAAAAATATCTACGAATTTTCCGTTTGCCTGGGAGATCTTCTTTGCCACTGCACAAACTTCCGGGTCCCGCTTCTCCATGGCAACAAATTCAGTATTCGCCTCCACCAAAGAATCAGAAGCTTTCTCCAGGGAGTCGAAGGAGTCCTTGACCTCCGGATCATCGAGGAACTTTTTGACGTCTTTGTCCAGCCTATCAACATCCGCGGGTTCTAACTTTTCTGCGATAGCCGCCTGTTTTACCTGTGCCCTAATGCGCCTGAACTCGTCGATCTGTCCCATCATGGCGACGATCTCACCGATGGCAGGGCTAGGGCTTAGTTTGGCATTCCCACTACCAGTTCTTCATGTCTTCTTCTAGGGTGTGTACGTACCTCCTGTCCCTTTTATCCATTTCATCGACACAAGCTCCGGCAAACACTAGTGATCTTAGCTCTTCCAAAAATTTCCTAGAATATTTAGGTTTTACGGCGTTGAACATTTTTCTAAATTTCTCAAAAACTACGTCCTTAGAAAAGAAACAGACAGATGCTATTCCAGCGCATCTTTCAGGATCTTTTTCTGCAAATGAGTCAAATTTTTGATAGTATGCCTGCAGCATTGCATTGTCATCGAAATGATCAACTATTAAACCTTCTAAAGCATCATAAATATTGTGTTGATTTTCTCCGGTAAAAAAATCAAACAATGCACACAGAACTTCGATATCTTGTGTTCGAATTAGCTCTTCAATAAAACGAAACCCCTTGAGGAAAAATTCTCTACCAATTTGGTGGGATGTTGGGTTGTATTTTAGCATTTCATTGTATCTTACCAATGCTTTTTTTGCCATTTCCAACTTTTCTTCATGCTCTTTTTTCATGTTTAGTATTCAATTTCAGTTATTATAACTTCCACGCCTTCGCTTTTGCCATATTCAATTGCTTCTAGGATATGTTGCCTTTGGATCGGAGGTTGTTGGGCATTACCTTACCAGTTTTTCATGTCTTCTTCTAGGGCGTAGATTCTGTCCTTTTCTTCATCACTCCATTTTCCGCATTTGCTCCTCTTTTTTAATTCCTCTATAAATCTACCCGAATGCTTCGATCTTACGGTATTGAACATTTTTCTGAATTTTTCATACCTTAATTTTATATTTTCATAAAAGTCATAAAAGGACATAGTCGCAATGGAAACACATCTTTCAGGATTTTTCCACGCAAATAAATCAAATTTTTGATAGTATGTCCGAAGCATTTCATCGTCATTAAAATATGCGTCTATTAAATCATTTAGTTTTTCGCAAAAATCGTATGTATTTTCATTTTCTTCGAGGAAAAAATAAAATAATTCACACAGGATTTCGAGGTCTCCAGCGGCAATTTTAACCAACTTTTCAATGGTACGCAATCCCTCAAGCATAATTTCACTATCTTTTCGATCCGCCGCGAGGAATTCAAGCCAAAGTTCCTTATCTTTTTGAGTCACCGCTGGGTATTTTTTTCGTGTTTTTTGAACCGCCACATCATATCTTACAAATGCCTTTTTAGCCGATTCTAAAATTTCTTCGTATTCTTTTTTCATATTCAGTATTTAATCTCGGTTATTATGATTTCCACACCTTCGCTTTTGCCAAATTCAATTGCTTCTAGGACATGTTGCCTTTGGATCGGGGTCGTTTCCGTTGGTATTCCCAGTTCTAGTCTACGACCTTTTATCATATCTTTTTCTAGAGAAGTCCCATCAAGTTTATATTCCTCAAAGTTTGCTGTTTCCTTAACATATTTTCGTATTTTACTTCCTATGTCCGCCGGATTAGCGTAGGATTTGGTCCTAGTATCCATAGTTTTTGCACTAATTGCGATTCCGTTTTTTTCGTCAAAGAAGTCAAATGTTTTAAAAAATTTAGGTAGTTTATTTCCTACATATTTTGTTTTGGCTAAATGATCCTCAAACTTACAACCA
>JAIRKQ010000015.1 GCA_031260055.1 Puniceicoccales bacterium | reverse complement strand
TTTGGCTGCTCCAAGTTGCCTCTCGAGCTCGGTATTGGTATTCTGAACCTCTTCGGCTCTTTGATTGGCTGCTGCGAGATCGGTTGCGGCTTGGCTCTGAACATCAGCGAGTTGCCTCTCGAGGGCGGTTTTATCCTCATTTGCCGCTGCGGTTTCTCTTTTGGCTGCTGCGAGGTCAACTGCGGCTTGACTTTGGGCCGCTGCGGTCTCTTCCCGGGCCGCTGCGAGTTCCCTCTCGAGGGCGGCTTTGGCGGCTTTTTCCTCTTCGGCTCTTCGATTGGCTGCTGCGGTTTCTTCCTGGGCTGCTGTGAGGTCGGCTCCTTTCTCTAAAAGTTGTTCATTGGCTGCTTCGAGTTGCCTCTCGAGGTCGGTATTGGCGGCGTTGGCTTCTGTAGTTGCTCTCTGGGCTGCTGCGAGGATGGCTTCTCTTTCCGCGGCTTGGCTCTGGAGGTCGGCGAGTTCTTTCTGGAGATCGGTATTGGCGTTTTTGGCTTCTGTAGCTTGTCTATTGGCTGCTTCGAGGTCCGCCTGAAGGTCTGAAAGTTGTCTCCGGGCTGCTGTAGTTTCTCTTCGGGCTGCTTCGAGTTCAGCTTCTCTTTCCGTAGCTTGTCTATTGGCTGCTTCGAGGTCCGCTGCAGTTTTTCCCGTTTGCTCAGCGGTATTTCTTTGAGCATTTGCTGAAGCGTTTTTGTATCGCAAGTACAATACAACCACAGATATTGTAGCTATCGCAATGCCCGTCACTATTAACGCCATCCCCACTGGACTATAGGTGATATGCGGCATACATTGTACTACTTCGCTAGCTACTTTTGTTACCACTTTCGCCACTGGATCTAAAACATCCTGTATAATAGGCTGCCTAACTGTTACCATCGTAACTCTCAACAGCAGTTTTACGCCTGTCCCCATTGTGCCTGCGACTACTCCTCCCAAGCCTATTCCTAAGCCCACTCCCGAGCATAACCTCGCTCCCCAGCGCATGCATTGGATAGCTCTTTGGGAAAGATCTCGTACTTTTTGAGAGAGTGACTTAGCACTCGCCGGAGCAAGCGTCGGAACATTGGTAGCAACCTGAACATCCCTTGAACTATCACCCGTTGGATTAGTATCCGTAGGTATTATCTTTTCCTTTGTATTCCCAGTTGCTTCCATCATAAATCTATAGATCCGGTCATAAAGTTTACAAACGAACCGAGAATGATCAAGCTAATAATTTAAATATTAGTATAGTTAAAAAAATGGCCTCAAATTTTTTGATTGTTTTCACTTTCCAAGATAAAACAATTGCAAAGCATTGCAACTAGGCCCATGGCATCACCTGGCTGCGTAAATCTTTGTGAGATTTTTGAATCTCAGGTTTGTCAGGAAAATTTTGGGGCAGTCGATGATTTCTGCGCCCTGAAAAATCTTTCGGACGAAAGAACAAACCGGCACGCTTTTATGTATATCCCCCGTTGTTGCATTTTTGAAAGTTTTTTTTGGGAATACTTTACGGCATCGGACAATTTTATAACTTCCGTGAACAAACCTATGATGGACCAGTCATTTTGGGCATCGGAGAGAAGTCTGTTAACCATTTCTTCGGATGTCACACCCGAAGATGGTATTTTGTACGCCCCACGCACATAGGCCCTCAGGGCTGAAGATAGCAATTTTGAAAATTCGTAGGATGTGGAACTCGACATCTGAGCACGTGCCAGCCGTAGGTTTTTTAGTGTTAAACCGACCAATGACACTTGAGTCCGTGTTTCAGCATGTTTTCTGGAATGTTTAAATTTGCGCCTTCGGATAAAAATTAGTGACATCAAAATCACCACCACCAGAATAATTACTGTGATTTCACCTTCCATCTCCCATGGGATTCCCCAACCACTTTTCATAGTTGCCATCGCCATAATTCTTCAGCTCTCCATTGGCAACTTCACAGAGGGACAGAATGTCAAAATTCGCCGTGGCGATGCCATAGTTCGCAGGTAGAAATTTTTGATATTTCTCACATCGCGTACGCCGCGTATCTAAGAATAATATGTCATCGCCAAAATCAAGCCCATCAACGGTAGAAATTTTAATGGTTTCACCATCCCTCACCCTAGCAATTAAATTATCTCCCACCCCATGGGCGCAAATCATCCTGGCCCCCTGGTTTAAACATATCCCCATGGCCAAGGCATCGTATGTCATTAGCTTGAAATCACGGCTACCAAAGATTATCCAGGTATTTATGGATGTAAGGACAACCCTTAGCCCCAGGGATGAACCGGGGCCACCACAGTATATCATGCCGTCGAAATCATCGAGCACACGGTGTGTTTTTGAAAGTAGCTCTCCCAGGGCAATGCCAATTCCATCGACGGCATTCCCCGAATACATCTCTCCTGCCAAAACAGTTTTACCATCCACTATGACAACCTGTGTCGTTGGAGTAGCTGAATCTATCAATAGGTATGAATGGACGGACATCTTTGTAAACTTGCACATATCCGTACCTTTGGCAAAGCAATTCACAGATAAAGAAGCAAATACCACGGGAAACGGGTATTAAAAATTCACTACCCTACCCTCTTCTTCCCATTAAGTAAAAGTACGGCTATCTCAATCCTCTAAAGAGACTAATAAAAAAGAAATGGAAAAGAGGAAAAGATTTTTCCAAAAGTTTGGAAAATTTTTGAATCATCGGTTCACGTTTAATAAAAACTCTGTGTTGGTTTTGGTTTTTCTAATGCGCTGAATTAGCATCTCCATTGCATCGGTCGGAGAAATCCCCTTTACGGCACGTCGCAAGGCGTAGACCTTTTCCATTTCTTCGGGATGATAGAGCAATTCCTCTTTTCTCGTTCCACTTTTTTCAATGTTTAATGCCGGGAACATTCGCCTATCGATAAGGCTTCTGTCGAGGTGCAATTCCATATTCCCAGTCCCTTTAAATTCCTCAAAAATTACCTCGTCCATGCGACTTCCTGTTTCAACGAGTGCGGTTGCTAGAATTGTCAAACTTCCTCCGCCCTCAATATTTCTCGCAGCTCCAAAAAACTTTTTTGGTGCCTGAAGAGCGTTGGCATCAACCCCTCCCGATAGCAATTTACCACTGCTAGGTTGCTCCGTATTGTGAGCCCGTGCAAGCCGCGTAATCGAGTCAAGCAATATGACCACATGTTTCCCTGCTTCCACTTGCCTGCGAGCTTTGTCAATTACCATATCGGCTGCATGCACATGATTATCCGTGGATTCATCGAATGTCGAACTGATTATTTCAGCATTGGCGACCTGCCTACGAAAATCCGTAACTTCTTCCGGCCTTTCGTCGATTAGTAATATGATTAATTTAACATCGGGACGATTTTTCGAAATGGCATTGGCTATCCCTTGTAACAGGACGGTTTTTCCCGTCCGTGGAGGGGCAACAATTAGTCCACGTTGCCCAAGGCCGATGGGGGTCAAAATATCGATAATGCGCATGGAGACATTATCCCATTTTGTATCGCCCGCACATTCCAAAAATAGCCTCTCCGTGGGATAGAACGGAATCAAATCCTTGAATTTCGGCAAATTGCCCACCTGTCCTGGATCACAGCCTATCACATTACTAATTTTTAACACAAATGGACAGGTAGAATTTTGGGCAGGCGGGTGCAAATAGGCCACCATATCCTGGCCGCGACGCAATCCATATCTCTGTATCAAAAATTTTGGAATAAATGCACTCTGGGGACGAATTCTGTAATTGTCATTGGCATATACCAGCAGGCCGTCCCCACCCTCAATGGTTTCCAATACCCCCCTGGCAATGATGGGTATTTTTTCTTCAAATTTTTTTACCATCAGGGCTTCAAAGGGTTTGTGGATGCCTTTGTTGCCTTCTTCTCCCACGCCGTCATAGGTTGAAACATCTTTTATTGACAACGATGCTCGAGTTTCATAGGCCCCATTAAAATCAAAGGGAGAGGCATCAAAGTTGATATTTTCACCGGCAAAGTTTGCCAGCGCATCGAATGAACTCAGGCACCCCATCTCCTTAATTAATCCGCTTGATAGCTGGCCAATCTTTACCGTCCTAGCAAACCGCTGCCGATTTTGACCATTATTTTGCTGGTGTTTAAAATTCTGACCATTGTTTCCGTGATTGTTTTTGCCGCTATCCCTGCCAGAACGTCCTCCGTTATTCTGGGACCGATTTTCATTGTTTCGAGCCCTATCATTGCCATTGCGACGATTTTGTTGTTTTTGAGGGGACATCCGCATTGCATTTGACGATGGTTGCTCTTCTATCTGCGTGGAAAATCTTCGCCCTTCACCGTTTCTCCTTTCAGAATTGTCCATGGGCCCAGGAGATAAATCATCTTCTATTGCGGCATTTGAATGTTTAGGACTCCAAACGACATCAAAAGCGTTGTAATTATTTGCATCATGTGAGCTTTCGGATTCATTGCCATCCTCAAAATCGGTAGAAAATCTTTCAGGCACATAATCATCTTCTCCATTGGAACTGGCTGGTTTAGCCATTGGGGAAATATTTTGGCCGTGTTTAGTTGATTTGGCGGACGAGTGCCGCCTGTTTTTTTTCACTTCATAGTTACTATCGTTAGTAAGTTCCGTATCCATAAAAAATTAAATTTTAATAATAATAGAAAGCCCTGCATTAAAAATTGCGAATATGCTTGTATTCCCCAAATGCGTCAATCCTTGCTTAGTGAATGCGAATATACATGAGGATGGAATTCATCCATGCACAGTTATATGGTATTGTCGAGCATTTTTTAAAAAATTTGGAATTCCAAGAAAGCATAAAAATCTTGCTTTCCTTCACCGCAAACATTTTCATGGCACCATGTACGTTGGATGTAAACAATATGATTTTGACCAAATAGAATTGTTTTGGCAAAAATTTTGGGATAAAAGCAAAACATTCTGTGCGAAAGAAGATTCTTCCAAAGAAAAATATTATGTTTTAGACATGTTTCCCTATCCATCAGGGGCAGGTTTGCACATTGGCCATCCCGAAGGGTATACTGCATCCGATATTTTAGCGAGATACAAACACGCAAAAGGATATAATGTATTACATCCAATGGGTTGGGATGCGTTTGGACTTCCAGCGGAACAACATGCAATTAAAACGGGGATTAACCCTGCCACTAACACTGCCAACAATGTGTCAGTCTTCAAAAAGCAAATGAAACGGATCGGATTTGCGATTGACTGGGAAAGGGAAATCAACACCACTGATCCTACCTATTTTAAGTGGACCCAGTGGATATTTTTACAACTTTTTAAGCACGGGTTGGCCTATGTGGATGAATGTCCCGTTTGGTGGTGTGAAGGGTTAAAATCGGTCCTAGCCAATGAAGAGGTCATCGGTGGACGGTCCGAGCGGGGAGATTTCCCGGTTATTAGAAAAAACCTATGCCAGTGGGTTCTAAGAATAACACGCTATGCTGATAAATTACTCGAAGGGTTGTCGAGTGTCGACTGGCCAGATTCAACGAAACGTCAGCAGATAGCTTGGATAGGGAAATCGGAAGGAGCAAATATCTTTTTCAAAATCGACGGCTATGACGAAGAAGTTTGCATATATACTACTCGTCCGGATACCATTTTTGGGGTAACATTTTTAGTCCTTGCTCCGGAACACCCGCTCGTTGAAAAAATTGTTGCTCCAAAATTTGAGGATGGTGTGAAAAAGTACGTTGAAACCAGCCAAAAGAAAAGCGACCTAGAACGAACGGACTTGGCAAAAACAAAAACGGGAGTGCAAACGGGAGCCTATGCCATAAACCCTGCCAACGGTGAAAGGATAGAAATTTGGGTAGCCGATTACGTATTGGCTAGCTATGGAAGCGGTGCTATTATGGCGGTCCCTGGCCATGATAAACGGGACTATGATTTTGCGTCCAATTACGGCATCCCAATCATCCAAGTAATCGACGGTGTTTCTGGAGATAATCAATTGCCGTATGTGGGCGATGGAGTTTTGATAAATTCTGGGAAGTTTGATGGACTTTCATCCGAGGAAGCTAAGGGAAAAATCATATCCTGGCTACAGGAAACCAAACGGGCTGACTTTGCACAGAACTACAAACTGCGGGATTGGTTATTTTCTCGCCAAAGATATTGGGGTGAACCAATTCCAATAATCTGGATCAAAGAGAATGACTACAAAGCAGCGGTTTCGAATGATAAATTTTATTTCAAAGAATTTTTACCAGCCGAGCCTATTTCCAATGAAAAGGACGGAATAACATATTGTGCTTTGCCGCTTTGCACGAGCCATTTGCCATTAACTTTGCCACCGACCGATAATTATTTGCCTTCCGGTGACGGGGAAAGTCCACTTGCTAAAATACACTCTTGGCTAAATGTTTATGTAAACATCGAAACGGGACAGATTGTTCCCATAGAGGATTTTAATGAAAAAGACAAAGATTCTTCCTGGATTCTAGGTCGTCGGGAAACCAATACCATGCCCCAATGGGCGGGGTCATGTTGGTACTATCTGAGATACCTGTCACCGAATTGCGAAACCGCCATTGTCGACCCAAATGCAATAGATTATTGGCAAACGCCGGATTTTTACATAGGGGGAGCGGAGCATGCAGTTCTACACCTCCTATATGCCAGATTTTGGCATAGGTTTCTGTTTGACATAGGAGTCATCGAGACGGGGGAAGAACCATTCCAGAAACTGTTTCACCAGGGAATCATCCTCGGCGAGGACGGAACAAAAATGTCCAAAAGTCGAGGAAATGTTATCAATCCCGACGAGGTCATAAAGCGTTATGGTGCAGATGCCCTAAGATTATACGAAATGTTTCTCGGTCCGCTAGACATGATGAAGCCATGGAGTACAAAAGGCATAGAGGGTGTTTCTCGGTTTTTGAAAAAAGTTTGGAACGAATACGTAGACAAGGACGGTAACACCAAAAATTTTCATAAAAATTTACCCGACGAATGCCAAGCGGTCGTCAATGAAACCATTAAAAAGGTTGGGAACGACATCGAAGGGCTGAAGTTTAATACGGCGATTTCCCAGATGATGATATGTTTAAATTCCATACAAAAAGCAGGAAGATTCGACAATGCCTCTGCTAGAAGTTTCCTAAAGATTTTAGCACCTTTCGCTCCTCATATTTCCGAAGAATTATGGGCGAGGCTTGGGAACAATGGTAGCATCTACCATGTCCCTTGGCCGGAGTATGATGATTCAAAAATCGTACCAACCTCCCAGAAGATTATTGTTCAAGTTAATGGGAAAATGCGGGCAGAACTAGTCGTAAATGACGTAAATATGTCGGAAGATGCCATTTTTGAACTCGCCATAAACATCGGGAATGTAAAAAAATACACCGCCGATAAAAAAATACTTAAAAAGGTTTACGTCAACGGAACAGTTGTTAACTTTGTCGTTGAATAATTTTTGCCGTGAATCTTTTTAAAAAATATGTTTTTAGAGAAACTTTTACCATTTGTTGTACGGCGATCAGTTTATTCGTCAGCATATTGCTTGTAGCGAATGCTATGCGGGATGTTGTGGAATGGGTCACGATAGGACGACTAACGTGTCAGGAAGCTTTTCAAGCGCTATGCATACTTGCACCGTCTGCCATTTCATATGCCCTCCCGCTTGGCATGATGGCAGGGGTATTGATCGTAATAGGACGAATGTCGTCTCAAAACGAAATACTCGCCATGAAAAGCATCGGCATGGGCCTGTGGGAAATTACACGGCCAATGTTCTTATTAGCACTATCGTTTACCCTGTTTGCCGGGTACATCAACCTGTGCTATGCCCCTGCTTCCGTTAGCAAATATAGACAATTTTTCAGGGACATTATACGGGAAAAGCCAATGCGGTTTATTACTTCGAAAACATTTAATGACTATTTCCCGGGGTATGCGATATATGTCGACAGCTTGTCAAACGAAAACTTTAATGATATGAAAATTTGGCGGTTTGATGAAAGGAATTTGTTGGATGCTTATATTTCCGCCAAAAGTGGACAGATAGTATTTGAGGAGATATCGGGAACCTTTTTATTAAAATTAAATGATGGGAACATAGAAAAATTCGATCTCTATGATTCTACAACTGATATGCAAAAAGTCCCAAAAATTATTTTCTTTCAAAATATAACGATTAACTTGCCGGTAAAACAGTTCCTAGGGATTCCGACTAATGCTCAAAAGAAATTTCATCGGATGACGCTGAGTGAATTATTGGCCGCTAAAAAAAGTTTGAATTCCAAGAAAGATACGATTTCCTATGAAGACGTTCGCCATCAAAAAACACTTATAAATATGCAGATTAGCAGCAACCTTGCGAATGCGCTTGGCATATTGGCAATGACCATACTGGCCATCCCTCTTGGATTGAAAGTTCATCGTAGGGATACCGCATTAAATGTTGGCATAGCATTGTGTTTGTGCATAGGATATTATTTCGTCATGGCAATGTTCTCTTTGTTCGGGGATTATCCCCGCCTACGGCCTGATATTTTGGTCTGGCTACCCAATGTAATATTGGTAGGGTTGGGCCTTCCCCTATTCCATCGAGCATCACAACATTAGTCATCATGATAAGGGCAAATTTAGAAAGAATACAAACAAAAAATGTGGTTGTTGGGTTTGACGGTTTCGTCGACACGATAGTTCAGGCCGTTGACGTACGTGACGGTGAAAAATACACGAGGATTGAGACGATTTCTGATTTTGGTAAAAGAATAATGTCCGCCGCGGGAAAAAGTTCCAATATCGAACTCGTCCCACAGAAAAAATTGATGGGAGGCAATGGCCCCCTATTGGCAGAAGCATTATGTAAGTTGGGAACCAACGTTAAATATATCGGTGCGCTTGGAGATTGTGCGAATAATATTTTTCAAGATTTCGCCAATAAAACATCGGCAATCTCTACGGGAGATTACGGCGAAACCCGAGCGGTAGAATTCTCCGATGGTAAAATTCTATTCGGGGAAATGTTATCGCTGTCCCAAACGACAGTTGATAGCATTTTGGCAAAAATATCTCCCAAAGATCTAGTCGCCATCATCGATTCGAGCGATGCTTTCGCCATGGTAAATTGGACAATGATGCAACATATGACGAATATTGCTCGGTTTTTTGTCGCGGAAATTTTGCCGCAATGTGCAAAAAATAATTGGTTATTTTTTTTCGATTTAGCCGATCCAGAAAAGAGAAAGCAACCTGAACTGATGGAATTTTTACACGTAATTAGTTCCTACCAAAAATTTGGAAGGTCCATCCTGGGATTGAATGTTCGGGAGGCACAGCAAGTATTGCACGCCCTTGGACAGGATTTTCAGCTCGATGAAAGGGAAGATCGCATGGAAGAAGCTGCCAAACTGTTACGCAAGGCTTTAAAAATTGAGGTGGTGTTTATCCACGGCGTTAAAGTTTCTTCCGCTGCCACGAACAAGGAATCGGCAATCGCAAATAAGTATTTCGTAGAAAATCCGAAAATTTTAACCGGTGCAGGAGATAGGTATAATGCGGGTTTTTTGGCAGCGTATTTGTGCAATAATGATATAAACTTTGCCATAAATTTTGCAGCAGCGACGTCGGCATTTTATGTAAAAAACATGGTTTCACCGACCTTGGATAATGTGGAAATTTTAGAAATATGAGTGGGGTATTTGTTACGTTTGAAGGAATTGAAGGTTGTGGGAAAAGTACCCAACTAAATATGCTGGCAAATTGGTTGCGCACCAACGGGAAAGATGTCATCGTGACCCGCGAGCCCGGAGGGACTGATCTCGGAGAAAAAATTCGTAACCTCCTGCTGGGTGGTAACAAAGGTGATGTTTTCTCCATACGGGCGGAAATATTACTGTTCGAAGCTAGTAGGGCCCAACATGTGGACGAAAAAATTTTACCGGCCATAAAATCTGGGAAAATTGTCCTATGCGATAGATTTTTCGATTCAACCGTGGTTTATCAGGGTGTCGCACGGACAATTGATCCGCATACCGTGCAATTCTTAAACAAGTTCGCCATATCCGGATGTGTTCCCGATATGACAATTTTCCCAAATATAAGCGTCGCAGAAAGCTTTAGACGCATTGCCCTAGAAGATGGTTCCCGCGATAGAATTGAGCAGGAAGATGAAAGTTTCTTTGAAAAGATTCGCAATGGTTATTTGAGGTTGGCAAAGGAAAATACCAGATTTTTTATGGTTGATGGCACCGATGATATGGAAATAATCCATGAAAAAATAAGGAATGAATTTGCAAAAAGATTTTTTAAAAATTAAAAACCAGCAGGGGTTCACTTCGTTGCTAGAATCCTATGAAAATGGAAGTTTGCCCAATTCGAACCTTCTGGTTTGTAAAGACATTGAGGTTTGCAATGGGGTAGCCGCGCTCCTTGCCGCAAAAGTTCTTCGGCGAGAAAATCCTGAAACTTGCGTAGATTTTCTACGGATTTGGCCGGTTGGAGCGATGATGCAGATTTCCGTCGACCAAATTCGGGAACTGTGCTCGACGATTTACCTGTCTCCAAAGGTCTCTGAAAAGAAATTTGTTGTGATTTATGACGCCGGAAAAATGCACGGTGCAGCGGCAAATGCATTTCTAAAAACCCTCGAAGAGCCCCCCGAAGATACAATAATTTTCCTAACAACGTCGAGGTTACATACCATTTTACCAACCATCGTCGGCCGGTGTTCAGTCACGCGACTGTCCTCCGACGGCGAACTTTTCGGGAACAAGGAAATGCAAATTTGGCTGGCGAGCTATTCGGCGTGGTTATCGTCGCTATTCGACACAAATTGTGAGAAAAAAACCAATGCCGTCATGCAGATGTATTTATTGCTGACACAACTCGAAGCCCTATTGGCTAATCCTCTCGAAGAACCAGCGACTGATAATCCTTCGGGTGAACAGGTGAACAAACAAGGGATTTACGGATTGCTCCTTGCCCAAATTGAAAATGAAACGGCAAATTTTTTTAGAAATAGGTTGGAATACGTAAAAATTTTTCCAAAAATTATTTCAAATCTAGAGGGTAAAGCATATCTCATTGCACTGAATGTGAATTTTATGTCATGCATTGAAACCTTTTTGATAGAAATTTTTCAAATGGTTGTTAAATTTCCCTAGCGAGTTCAAATTTTAAAAGGAAGTTTTATGGAAGCAATTTTATCGCGACATAGTGTAAGAGATTTTAAGCCCGGCGAAATTTCTATGGACACTCTGAAGAAATTAGTCCATGCGGGAATGTCGGCACCATCGGCCATGCATTCTGCCCCGGGACACTTTGTGGTTGTTACCGAACGGGAAAAACTAGATGGCGTGGCAAAGATTCATCCCTATGCGAACATGTCATTGCAAGCATCTGCCGGGATCCTTGTCTGCGGTGAGCCCGGGAAAGAAATTCTCAAGGAATTTTTCGATCAAAACTGTGCAGCCATTGCTGAAAATATTTTAATTGCCGTCAGCGATCTCGGCCTTGGAGCTGTCTGGGTCGGCCTATACCCAAACAAATCTCACATCGAAAATTTTAGAAATTATTTCCAATTGCCAGCCCACATTGTTCCGTTTACGTGGATTCCCATAGGCCACTTGAAGAGCCCGGCCAAACCCGACAATCGCCTTGACTCGTCGAGGGTCCATTATAACGTATGGTGATGGAAGAAGGAATATATGAAAATATCGAAAGATCTTGAAAAACTGATAATCGAACAGATTCGGAATGAATTTGAATCCGCCTACATATACCTAGGAATGGCA
Organism: Puniceicoccales bacterium; assembly: GCA_031260055.1. Classification (GTDB taxonomy): domain Bacteria; phylum Verrucomicrobiota; class Verrucomicrobiia; order Opitutales; family JAIRKQ01; genus JAIRKQ01. Next base: position 36,058 of record JAIRKQ010000015.1, on the reverse strand, counting down.
GCTGCGATGGGAGCAATGTCCTTCGTGGGTATTGCCGAATGGATGCGTAGGCAAGCAAAGGAAGAAATCGAACATGGCATGAAATTCTATGACTATTTGGTCTCCCGTGGTGTAAAAGTTGAATTGTTGCCGATTGCCCAAGCTTCTACGGATTATAAAACCCCACTAAACGTCTTCGAAGTTGCCCTTAATCACGAAAGAAAAGTTACCGGGTTAATCCACAAAATGTACGATTTGGCCGTTTCACTGAAAGATTATGAGTCCCAGAACATGCTAAATTGGTTCATAGCGGAACAGATCGAAGAAGAAAGCCAAACCCAACACTTTGTCGACCGTTTAAAATTCGCCGGCGACGATGCCTGCACCGTCCTTCACATCGATAGGGAAGCTGGAAATGTGAAAAGTTGACGGCTGATTTTTCTATGACCTATTTTGAGAAACGTGAGTTTTGAATGGTTAATATTTACCTACCATAGTATTTATCAATTTTTATTTCCCTTAAAAAAGTTTCGTCGTGGGAAACAACCATCATGGCGCCCGGATATTCGCGCAGTATTTGAATGACATGGTCACACGTTTCCAAGTCTAAATTGTTGGTAATTTCGTCTAAAATGAGAAGTTTGGGTGGATGAGCTGCAATTTGAGCCAAGGAAAGGCGTGCTCTTTCACCTCCCGATAGATTTTTAACGGCTTCCGATATTTCTTCATTTTTTCGAAAGAGAAAATCGTTTAGATGACAACGGATTTCAGCATGGCTCCATTCCGGCGCAACCTCGGATATTATTTCCAATGCTGATTTATCGGGAGAAAGAGTTTCATAGTGCTGATCCAATATGCCGATATCCTTCACCGGTGGAGTATTCCAATGCCCTGCTTTTATGACCTTCGGGTCGTTCAATATCCCTCTAATTAGCGTGGTTTTCCCACTGCCATTTCTGCCAGTAAGTGCGACGCGTTCCGAGGAATGAACGGATAAATTAATATTGTTCCAAATAAATGTATCGCCATATCCAATGGCTCCACCGCAAATTGACATGATCGTTCCCTGTGCAACTTTTTGAGCCGACAGATTAAACTTAGGAACGATTACCTTGGGCAGATGGATTTGCTCCAATTGACCAAGCAAATCTTGTTTTTTCTTACTAATCGCCTTTAACTTGCTTCCCTGTGAGACTTCAGCCCTCATGGCCTTCAGATCGCCGACGGATTTCATCCACCTCCGATTGGCTACCTTCTTTTATCCAGCAGCTTTACTCTTAGCAACCCTTTCCTGTTCCTTCATTAAACTTCTATGGGCATCCTGCTCTTGGCTCCTAAGAAGATCCACCTGATGCACGAGAGACCGGTGTTTGCCTTGTAGTTCTTTTATGTAATCGTCATATTTGCCACGAAAGACCGTAACCTTGCCATTGTCTATGTGCCATAAAATGTGTACACAATTTCTTAAAATTTCTCTATCGTGGGTTACTATTATTAACGTCCCGTCATAGGACATTAGCTTTCTTAGAAGTCCAGATCGATTATGCCTATCCAGATGATTCGTTGGCTCATCGAGCAGCATCAAATCTGGGTTACTGCCAAAGGCGATGGAGAGGGCCCTATTAAATTTTTCACCCCCGCTGCAAGTGTCAAAATCTGTAATTATCTGTGGAATATATGCAGTCGCAATGTTTGTATCCATTTGCGAAATTGCCTTTATAAGTGAAGACTTTCCACTGCCATTACGCCCGATAACAGCGATACGATCACCTTGAGAAACAGATGCTGAAAAATTGTCAAAACAAACTTTGTGAGGAAAAGACAGGCTGAAATTTTGAATGTGCAACAAATTTGCCATTTTTCTTCCGCTTAAGGAATATCCTTTCTTTGAAACTCAGCAAGATAATTTCAATGGAATATGTAGATGTATATAAGGTTAGGAAGTCATCACCAATTATTGCGTGATGGTTACCTAATTTTCCTAATATCTGAAGCTTGCAATGTCTTCATAGGTCCTATTCACGGTCGTCACATTTGAACGGGTGGAAATGTTACGCATTCTAAATGTAAAAAGTAGTGTAAAGTTTTTGTGTGCAATTTTCTTGGGAAGGTTATAAAAGAAAACAGGGCAAAATTTTAGAATGGATGGTATAGCACAGCAAACAAGTACGCCGGATGAACCTAAGGGTATGGAGTTGCTAGAACAGATAGTTAAAAACTTACGAAAGACAGCCAAAGAAACCAAAGAATCAAAAATAACGACCGTATGTGTGAATGGAAGAATTTGTAGCATAACGGCTGTATATAACGCAGGGCAGAAAATTGAAATTACCGCTGAATACATTTATACCCCACTAGGATCACGGGTATGCCAGCAGGTAGCGAAATTCATGTATGGGAAGAGCAGTGTTAGTGACAATCTTGCAATAATGATTCATCAAATTGATGAAACTGATCAAGCAAATGTTCGCACTAAGACTGATAAAATTACTGGGTTTACTGCGGTTTTGGATAAATATGTTTCCGACGGAATAGATATAGCTAATCTACCAACCCTTACACCCGAAATTAAAAAAGTCTTGGATGATGTGCAAACTTTCGTGCAAAAAAGCGATTTATCATCGGACGAAATGTCGACGCTAAAAACTGCATTGGTTGGCTTCGGCAGCAATGAGAAACTAATACGATTTCCAAATAAATTCTCGTCAATAAATGAAAATGATTGTGACCAACATTGCCTTGGGATTGCCCTCCAGATTGAAGCCATTGAGATGCTACTTGATGCCAAAGAAAAAGGCTGTGTGGGGCTGGAAAGAAATGGTCCATCTCAAATGTTGGGCCAAGGGCGATATAATGCCGTTCATCTTGCATACACCAAAAAAAATCAGGAAGGACCGATCGTATTAAAAGCATGTGATCTATACAAACAGAAACAAAATTTTTCGACATTTGCGTACGCTGCCCAGTCGATGCAACTATTCATCGGCCCTGCATGCGGAACTTATAGACGAAACAAAGCAACTTCAAAGCTGCAGGATATGCTTTGCAATATTGGTAAAAAACATGGAATAGATGTTCCGCATGTGATAGCCAGTGTTTCTGCAGCTGAAACATGTGGTATTTCTTGCATTGCCATGGAAAGGCTGGATGGCATCTCTCTTGGGCAAGCTTTATCTGAAGGGAAAATTCTATGCAATAATGACTTCGTGCGTCGAGAAACCTGGATACAAGTCCATGATATACTAGCGGGGCAAATTGATAGACATCTTAACAATGTAATACAAACAAAGAATGGTCCCGTTGCCGTCGACCATGACCTATCCTTCCTAACATATCCTCCACGAAGTTTTGCCAGTATAATTCCAAAAGTTATTGTAATGCCTACGGATAGGGTTGAAGGTGATCACTCCGTAGAAACCGCTGTCGATGGTGTAAAAACGAGCAACTACTGCATGCCGCCTGTCATAGACTGGGAAATGCATACCGTAATAATGAATATTGACTTAAATGAATTAGGAGAAATGTATCGAGAATGTAACTTGACGAGATTGCAAATCGAAGCGGCCGTGGAAAGAGTACGAGCTTTAAAAGATAAAGTAGAAGAATTAAAAAGATGCGATTTAGTGATAAAACCCGATGAATGGGAACAATCGGAGCAAGTAAAGACCCATTGTAATACATATAATTTTTATGCCAAATGGCATCTTAGTTTTCGCCATAGAGCCATAGAAAAACAAAGTGTAGGTAAGCGTGAGGTGGAAGAAGACAATGGTAAAATTTAGCAATGAAGCACTAAAGATAGACCAGATTCTTTTCGTACCAAATCCCATGAGATTCGATGCATTTGAGATTCGGCAAATCAGGCAACGGATGGCACCAGCATGCAGCCTGTCAAAGATTACCCAAACGGTTTTGGCAATATTCTAAAATTTTCTGTTAAATTTTAAAAAACTATTCTTTTTTTATTGATTTTTCAACTTTCACATGATATGCGTTGGTATAACGTGATATTTTACACGAAATATTAAGGAGGAATATTTTATGGATGGCGTGGGAAATAATAATGTATCATTGCGTGGATACAGACAACAATTAAAAAGAAAGGGAGGTTCCCTAACAATAAGGCAATTGAAGGAGAATGGTTTTTTCCTAACAACAAACCAACGACAAGGGAGAACAAATCGAGTAAGAGAGGGACGAGAGATACAGCAAAGGTATGCAGCAGTACAGGAAGCAATAGAAGTAGCTGCAAAGACAATATCTCAAGATCCAGTAACACGAAAAGCAGCACGAAAAGCAGGGCTAACAACACTGCAAGCAAAAATGAAAGCTGCAATAAAAAAGGATCCAGCAGCACGAAAAAATCCAGCAATACTGAGAGCAATACAGAGAGTTGCGCTGGCAGAAGTACAAAGAGTTGCACGGGAAGCACAAAAAGTAATAACAATATCATCATCATCGCCTTCTTCTTCGGAAACAGATTCAGATGAATCTTATTTGAAAACAAATTCAGATGGACAGAAAGCTGAACAAAAAAACTCTCAGGAAGAAGAGGAAAAAGAGGGGGAAGAACAGGCATTGCCACTACCTCTAGAAGAAGAACCGGCTGAACCGAGAGTCGCACAGGCACAGGCAGAAAGTCCAGCAGTAAGGGAAGCTGGACAAAAAGCTATGGGTGCAATAAATGAAGTAGGCAACGTAGTACAACAGGAACGCTCACAGTGGTGGCTATGGAGAGTATGCCAAACGGCGGCGACATTTGTAGGTAATCTTTTTAAGCCTAGTAGCAACTGCGATTTTAATAGCGATCCCGTAACGGTTGCTGATCAAGTTGAAGAAACTGATCAAACAAAAGCTGAAAAAATTGCTAAGTTTACTGCGATTTTGAATGCATATGTTTCCGATGGAATAAAAATAAGCAAGCTGCAAAAAATCATGCCTGAGATTAAAAATACCTTGGATATCATGCAAACTTTCGTGCGAAAAAATAATTTATCACCAAACGAAATATCGACACTAAGGGCTGCATTAGTCAATTTCAGCGGCAATGAGGAAGTGATACAACTATGCCCCGACCAATCTTCATCAATAAAAGCAAGTGACTGTAACCAATATTGCTTTGAGATTGCCTCCCGGGTTGAAGCCATTGAGATATTGCTTGATGCCAAAAAAAGAGGCTATGTAAGACTGGAAGAAAATGGCCCATCAAGGGTATTTAGCTGTGGACAGTATAATGCCGTTCAGCTTGCATATACAAAAAGAGGAGAGCAAGGACCGACGATATTAAAATCATGCGATCAATGCAAACTAGAACAGAACTTTGAGGAATCTAGGAAAGATGCAGGATGGCTGCGAACACTCGTCGGACGCGGGGGCGGATCCTATAGTCGCAACAAAGCAACTTCAAGGGTACAAGATATACTTCGGGCTACTGGTCAAAAAAATGGAGTAAACGTTCCTTATGTGATAGCCAGCGTTTTTGCAGCGGAAATGAAAGGGCAGTCTTGCATCGCTATGCCAAAACTGCAAGGGCATTCCGTTTGGGCAGCTACACGTGAAAACAAAGTTAGGTATGATAATAACTTCATACGCCGGGATACCTGGATACAGCTCCAAGATGTACTGACAGGGCAAATTGACAGACATGGTAACAATGAAATATTAACAAAGTATGGCCCAGTTGCCATCGACCACGACCTATCGTTTCCAACAGTTTTGGCTCGAAGTTTTGCCGGTACAATTCCAAATTCTATTAGGTCGTATACACGTGGTCCCGTAGACCACGCAAACGATGGCATAACGTCGAAGAACTACTGCATGCCCCCTGTCATAGACGAAGACATGTACAAGGTAATAATGGCTATGGACTTAGATGAATTGAAAAGTATATACCAGGAGTGTGGATTAACAAGGTATGAAATTACTCCAGCTTTGGCAAGAGCACAAGCTTTAAAAAAGAAAGTAGAAAAATTAAAACAGCGTGGTTCAGTGATAAAATCTGATGAATGGGAACAATCAGAAAAAGTAAAGACCCTTTGCACTCCAGATAATTTTTATGCCTTATTACATTACGACGGAAGATGAACAATGTATTCCCTTGGAGCATAGCCTCACAGCCAGTATGCGGCACGTCAAAGACTGCCCAAACGGTTTTGGGGTTAGAGATTAGACCACACAACATTTTTAAAAGGAATATTCAACGCCAAGGGAAAGGTTATGGGTGGAAATATCCTTGTTGAATCTCGCGATGTAGGCACCAACAATGCTCCAGTGGATATTCAACTTTTGAGAAACTCCGAGAGATACAATGGCAGCGCTTCGCGAAGGATGCCTAAATGCCGGAATAAATTTGCCAATAAAACCCAAGTTATTATCAAAAGAGAAGGTAGCATCGGAATATTTCCACACCACCTGACATTCCCAACCAGTCTTCAATGAAAGCGTCAGCTTTTTATCGACCCGTTCCGAATCCAAGATTTCCTTTTCGACATTGAAGCCAACGACGGTGGTGAGGAAATCATGATTAACGGCAGAAACATGTTGTGCTCCTAGTGCTGCCACCGTTGATTCATCGTACCCTTCTTGAGCAATACGGCTATAATTCGCCCGGAGCCATAGACCAAACTGATAACTTCTATACGCATACAAATTTTTGACAAACTCTATGCCCATGAAAATATTATTAGATCTAACTTTAGCATCAAAAACATTGGATCCCAAATCAGTCCTGTGCAATCTGTCATCATTACGGCTATATCCAATAATACCTCCGATGTTTGTTTTCAAATGCCTATCGTTGAAAAATTCATAGGCACTAAACAGTTCAATCGTATAAATATCATGCTTAGCAAATTTTCCACGGCCAACAGCAGAACCAGAAAAAGTCGTCCTTCCGCCGGCATACCCAAAAACGATACCTACTCGAAGATATCTTTCGTTGGGAAATGTCCAAACGTCGTCAAGCCCCATAGCAAAACCACCCATGTGACTATTATACCCAAGTTCGGCAATCTTATTCTGATGAGCGTAGCCATAGATGATGTGAATAAACGGGTCAGCAAGACAGCCTTTGACACTTACCATGCGGTCTGCAATGGCGTTGGTAAGCAATGTATTAGCCGCCAGCGTCAATGATGCTAGTTCAGGATTAACATGGGTAATGACATACTTCGCTTCCCCATCATCTACGTCAGGCAAAAACACGTACATATTTGACTGTAAATCAAAAGATACGTCATCTTCCAAAGATTGTCCAGTTATGCCCTGCCATTGATTTATGGCATTAAGAAAAAACCGGTCGCTTGTCAAATCTCCCCTGCGAAGATTATCTATAAATTCCCCAAATGCAAACCTTCTTTGAAAAGCAAGATCCGTGTTAAATCTAAAATCTAGCGCTTCTTCCACACTACCATAATTTAAAATTAAATCGGCAGTCTCTTCGGGAGTCATGGAGAAACTACCCCATAGGGTATTGCTAGAAAACAATACCTTACCCATGACTACTATTATCAAGAAAACCTGAAGTTTCCTTAACTTTAAATTGGTTTTTTTAATCATTTCTTAACGTATTTTCTTTATTTTAATTTTCTTCTTCAGAAACCATCTCTTTGAGTTGTTTTGTTGCCATATCAAAACTCCACCGGCAAACTTTTTCATCCCGAGCGGTAACCTCGACAATAAACTGTTTCTCTTGACTAGAAACTTTAACAACGTTGACCGCACTCTTGAAAATATTGATAAATTGCTTGGCAGATATCTCTCGACTGTTAGCCATTTGAAGTTTTCTATCCGCCGTCTTAAACTTACGCCTCATATGGCTGTAAAATAGCTCGCCGATGGTTTTTCCTTTTTCACCAATTTCATATGTTCTGCAACTTTTAGCTTTGTCTGCTAAAAAATCACAGCACAATTTATGCAAGTCAGTCCCCGCACTACTTATCTGTAAACATATAAAATTTCGTATCTCATTTTTTAGTTCATCAATGCGCATCTGCATTTCATTGCGCTGTTCTGGCTGTGTAACTTCACCGTCAGAACTATTCAAATCTTCGTTATCGTCAGGCATGGAAGGAGGATCATCTTGAGCCAAGTTTTCCGAACTCTGGATTTGAGGCTCATCAGGCCTATCACCGAAGCTGGAATCGCATCCATCCGGCGACCGGAATGCAACTTCATGAACGGGAGGAAGAAGCACTTCAGACCGAACTCTGGATCCACTTTGACTTGTTTGGGGAAACAACCTCCCACTAAATGACGAACATGGTGAAGTTCCTGCTGATTGAGAATCATCGCCTACTAAGTCGACCGTTCTAAGATTTGGTTGGTTATGACTAAATTGAGTTGCTTGCGCCTCTTCCATAAATCCTTCCCTCCGTGCAATGTCTACGATATCTCGCACAACCATTTGATTTTTTCTTTGTAAAAGCTGATCTACGAATCCACTTATCGACCCACAAAACTGCCACTCTGGGTCTTCATGATATTTTTTTTCATATATATATGTACCCTTGACCCTTTTTATCAGCTCACTAATCGAACAGATAGAAAGTTGGCTAAAGTCAGGAAATTGAGACAAAAAATTACAATCAACATCCCGCTTGCAAATTTTGTGAGCCCCTTCCAATCCTTCTATGGTAAGATTATAAAGTTCAACTATTTTACGCATAGTCAAACGCCTAGAAGGCGTTTGACTATGTTCTTTTTGGTCAGTTTTCATCAGCACAGTAAATGCGGTATCGGCTTCCCTATATCGCAGCGATCGTATTACTCGATCCTTGGCTCCTGCATTATCACTGGAAGCCATAAAACGCACCAAGTTACCGCTACTTCCATCGACATAAGCATACCACCTCCTACCCACACCGGAACTAGGTACACTCATATGATACCCCTTTCTACTTTGCTTTTTGAAACTAAAACCTTCTTACGAAGAAACCTCTTCTGCAACGGACTTGACTTTTTTAAAGATCGAAATTAAAATCCATGGAAGCCAAAAGGTCAGCGATATTCGCATCGGCTACCTGCGATTGAGATCCTGATCCCCCTTGGAAAAATTGCTCGAACAATTGGGCATTGTCTTGTATTTGCGTTGCCTGTCGATATTCTATGTAGCTTTTCCCGCACATTTTTACCACGTCCTTTAGGTCATTTGGCTTTAGAACTAACCTTGCATCGCACCAATCATCAGCAGTCAATACTTTTACTTCCCGATCTCGTTCCTCCAAACAATCATCGTCTAGATCTTTCACTACTGCCTCACGTATTACCCTAAGAAAATCGGGACCTAGGCCTGGCAATTCCTTTACCGCCGCTGCAAACTTTCTTATCATATTTACATATTCTCCTGGTTTTTCTACAATTTCAATTGGGAAAAACCGCCTTTCTAGGCCACTGCTCGTCGGCATTTGACATGAAACACATTTGGCACTCGAAACATTTTTTGTCAAAAGATTCACAAACACCATTGCCTGCGCGGCAGACTCAGAAAATTCTTTTCCCGCTGCTTGCATCCTCGTTGCTAACGCATTCCCTGCCTCCGTTACAATCTCGCTTGCTCTATCCCATAGCGTATTCATGAAATCAAAAGCTTTGGCTTTTCTAATTTCCCAATCCTCTTCAGGAGAACTACCCATTTTTGTAATATGAACCTCTCTCCGCTGCAGTTCAGCACCTTCTATTCCTGTTAACCTAACAATAAAAGGGGCTGGAACCTGCTCAGGAATAGCAATTGGATGTCCTATAGGTGGTTCAGCTCCCTCTGGAACTGCATTTCCTGCCACACCAAGCGCAGGATTTGGTTCTACTTGAGGAGGAGGTGGTGGTGGTAGAGATATTGGAGGTATATTAGCTGCTTTTTGTGCTTTTGGTGGCATATTCTATCTAATTTAAATGTTGGTAAAAATTCTTCATCAAGACAAACCTTGATGTTGTGTAAGGGGTTACACGAAATTTATGGCAATGCAAGAAAAATTTGTGTTTTAAAATCATTTTTTTGAAAACCTTGGAAATATCGCACGCAACACAGATATAATCGGCATTAGCGCGAGTAAGGACTAATAAGTCGCCTCTTGGTTGGTTTTTGTAGTTGCTCCTCACTCGGATCGCAGCAATCCCATTCTCTTTGATCTTCACTAAAACAGTTCAGTAAAAGTCCAATCATGAAAAAGAGTAATACCAAGTTAGACCCTCCGTAGCTTATGAAAGGAAGCCCCATACCTTTTGTTGGAAATAAACCAGTAACAACACCAACATTGATTATCACTTGGTAAATTATGGTCAGAGCTATGCCATAGGATAGAAATTTGGTGAAATTACTGTGAAGTTTTTTTGCAGAATGTGCAATGGTTAAAAAAAGTGTTAAATATATTGCCAATACTGAAATGGAAGCTAGGCTTCCCAATTCCTCACTGAATATTGGGAAAATAAAATCCGTATGGGCTTCCGGTAAATAAACTAGTTGCTGGCGCCCTTGTCCCAGGCCTCTTCCGTACAATCCTCCGGAAGCAAAACCAAGCATCCCCTGCCAAAGTTGGTATGCTCCCGTCAATTTGTTGTTTTCAACGTCGAGAAACGCAACTATTCGACCCATCCGAGTGGGATTCAGATATATTAAAATTGAAATGGCCAATAATCCACCGAATATTGCAAGCCATATGTGTAATAGCCGGGCCCCTGACAAAAACAACAGAGTTATTGCCACCGCTCCGATCAACATCGCCGTGCCATAGTCGGGTTCTAGAAATATCAAACCACATATGCTAGCAACTACCAGCAAAGGGCTTAGAAAGCCAATCCTAAAATCTAACCGATTACTTTCGCTACTGTTTAAATATTGTGCCAACCAGAGTATTGTGGCAATCTTGGCAAATTCCGACACTTGCATATTGAAACCTCCCACGGCTATCCACCGTCTTGACCCGTTGACCATTTTCCCAATGCCTGGAATTAACACGATAATCAAAGCGACGATAAAAAATGTTAAAATCCATGAACAATGCTTTTTCAAAAATTTTAGGTCGACAAAACATCCGATTAAAAAAAAAGGAACACCGAGGGCGCACCACAATAATTGTTTGCGAAAATAGTTTTCCGATTTAATAAATGACAAACTGGCACTCGATAAAACAATGAGGCCAAGGCCAATTAGTAGGCCAGTACACAGTAAAATAAACCAGCCAGCTTTACGCTGGCTGAGGTAATTATAATACGCTTCTAACTTTTCTAAAATCATGGAAGATTAATCTTTGATCTCGATGACAGGAATCTCTTCAAAGTTTTCAAAAAAATCTTCGCCCTTTGGTTCGGAAGTACGTGAAACAGAAGACTTAGGCTCAGTTACTGCTTTTTTTTGTGGGATCAGAAGCTTCTTGCCTTCCTGCAATGAGGGATTGTTTCCAAGGTTATTTAATTTTATCAAGTCTGCTTTTTCTACTTCCAAATCATGGGCAATTTTATCAATGGTGTCTCCGCTTTTTATTACATACAAGTTACTCGGTGAAGTTTTAGATGTATTTTGCAACGGAAGAACTAGAGCGTTGTCTCTCCCCGCTTTTATGCTACTTGCTTTATCTGAAGTAATGTCCGTTTTGGTAGGAATGATTAATTTTTGTCCAGCGCGTAATTTGTTCGGATTGTCTATATCATTGGCCTCCTGTAAAGCGGCTTGCTTTATGCCGAAATGTTTTGCAATCAAAGTCAAATTATCTCCCGGTTTTACGGTATACTTGCCATCATTATCTAACGCTCTTTGGATCTTTGCCGAATTATTAGCATTAAAATTTTTAACTGTAGATTCCGGAATAGTTAGCTTCTGCCCTATTATTAATTTATCGGAAGATAAGTTATTTTCCGCTTTTAACGATTTTACCGTAACTTCATAGGCGTGTGCTATCTTGGATAAAGAATCACCCGCTTGGACAGTGTAAACGGTTGTTTTCGCGGTTGTAACTGGCGATGACCACCCGGATTTACCATCCTCAATCTTCAATCGTTGACCTACTACCAGTTTACTATCCTTATTTAGACCATTGATAGCCATAAGCGTCGTCGGTGACATTTTTACCTTCCTGGCAATTCCATAGATCGTGTCTCCTTTTTGGACGACATAAACTTCATAAACTGGGTCAAATGCGTTAACGTCTCTAAAAAAACGACTTTCCTTCCCAGTTTCTTCAAATGATTGCCTTGGTTGCGTAGGTTTCCTCCTCGCGCTTGCTCCATCAAAAGCTATTTCAGGCGCAACAGAATAGGCAACATTGCTGTTTTTCCCCCCATTAGCACCATCAAAAACAGAACATCCAGTCATCAGCAATACGAACGGTGTAAAAACATATACAATTAACACATTTTGTGATTTCATATTATAAGATCTCTCTGTACATAGTTGTCATTTATTTTGTAAATTCAAACATAAAACTCCATTTTCAAAAAATTTTCCCCTATCCGCATAGTTTTTAAACCAATCGAGGCTTGAAAATCCTGGGCTTAGCAGCACCACATCTCCATCGACAGCTAGGATGAAGGCATATTCGACAATATGAGCCATTAGTTTTTTCAAATCTCCATCGTTTGGGAAAAACTTATACACTACCCCCGAGTTTTTGACTAAATTTGCATCCATGGTCTGATGTAAAATTTTACCCGTTTCACCTATCAGCAACAGGGCTTTAATCCGTCCTGCCACGACTTCCTGAAATTTTTCAAGGGGTTCATCCTTCGATTTTCCACCAGCTATTAGGATAACTTTTTTGTTGAACGATGCCAGTGCAACATTCAACGCATGAAAATTGGTCGCCTTTGAATCGTTCCAAAATTCCACCTCTTTTTCTTTCCCAGTTTGAATATCACACCGCTTGATTTTGGCAACTATTTGAAAGCGATGGGGAGGGATTTTAAATGTTAGGGCAGCCTCTTGTAGTCGCTTAACGGGGAAGTCATTGGAAGTCCAAAACTTTTGGACCAGCGCAAAATTCTCTTGCTGTGCTTTAATATTTAGTGCCGACTCTGTGGGCAGTAGGTCAAATTTCGAACAAATGGTATACTTTCCCAAAACGTCTGTGATTTGTAAATTTTTACAAAAATCATGCACACTTTGTCCGACAAAACAGTGCTTTTGGGGACCATTGGACGTTTTAGCATTTCTAAGCAAGTTTGCTTTACAATTAAAGTATTCCCTTATCCCGGCATGAATATCCAGATGGTCATCTGCGAAATTCGTCCACAGGACGTAATCTGGTCTGAACAATGTGCCTCCGTCCATTTGAAATGAGCTCACCTCTACGACAGCCCAAGAATCATGTTCATTAATATCAGAATCTATTATCTCTATGAACGGTCGCCCTATGTTTCCACACGTGATTACTTTTTGGCCATGAGTTCGCAATGAATGGGCAACAAACTCTGTGGTCGTTGTTTTCCCATTCGTTCCCGTAATCGCCACAATTTTCCCATGCCAAAAGCATGATGCTAAATCTAATTCACCTACGCAGCAACATCCTACAGCCATTGCCCATTTCGTCCACCTGTGGGAAAGCATAAAACTGGGACTTCTAACAATTAGATGGCATTTCTTCGCTTCTTCCTCTGAAAATTGTTCTTCCTGCGATCCCGATTCGTCAAAAACTTTGTATGGAATTTTCTGCTTTTCACAAAATCGTACCACTGCTTTCCCAGTCACCCCATACCCCAGAACACCGATCGTTCCTGGAGAATTAATGGCGTCCAGCATATCCATAAAATATGACAAATAGCGTTATTAATATGCAAATGACCTGCAGACAAAATGCAGCCTTAACGATCTCACTCTCGAGAAACCCTTTTAATTCAAAGTGATGATGTAGTGGAGCCATCAGGAACACTTTTCTTTTAAAAATCTTTTTCGAGGTTAGCTGTAGAATAACGGATAATGTTTCAATTACGAAAATTACCCCTACGGCCAGTAAAATAAATGGTAATCGTAGCAAACAAGCAACTATAGCCAATAGTCCTCCAAGGCCAATGGAACCTATGTCTCCCATGAAGATAGAAGCTGGATGTATATTGAAAATACCAAAGCCAAAACACCCTCCCACAAAACATGCACACAAAACTGCCAATTCCGTGGAACCCGCAATATATGATAACATTGTTTCCCCGGCAATATTTACGTTGCTTGAATAGAAAGCGCATACGGCAAGTGACACAAAGCACAAGGCTATGTTTACAATGGCCAGTCCATCAATCCCATCGGTTAAATTTACCGCATTGCTCGTCCCTGCAATGACACAAAAATAGAAAACAACTATTATCACCGTGGCAATTTGTGGATCAAAGTAGTTATGAAACCATTTCCAATGCACATGTGTCAAAAGATTATTAATAGGTGGATTTTGGGATGCTACGTGGAAAATAAAACCAGTTATTAGTGCCTGTACGCATAGCTTTTGCCCGGACGTTACCCCCTTCGAATTCCCTTTTACGATTTTTAAAATATCATCGGCTGCCCCCAGCAGGGAACAAAAGAGATAAACCAACAGGGATGTAATGACCAAATCATTAAAAGATGCCCAAATGGCAATTGCAACGAACGAAGCCAATGCAATTATGATACCCCCCATGGTGGGAACCCCCCTTTTGTGGTCATGCAAAATTGCCAAGTTTTTCACCTGTTGTTTGGTCCGAAACACTTGACGTACCTGATGTCTCGAAAGCGTTCTTATTATAGGTTTACCTATTATCAATGCCACAACGAAAGCCGTGGTGAAACCCCACATACATCTTTCGTACAGGCTATATTGCTTCTCAAATAGCAGCGAAACAAACGGGTTAAAAGGCCTTATGTCTAACTCTAGCATATTTTTCTTTTTTATCCAAAAAAACCTCGCCGGATTCCTATTAAAAACAAATCCTCTCGCAAGGTTTTTTTGAAACCAGTCTCAAAATCTTCATCCATTTCCGGGAACGGTTAGTCAATCTTTCTACCTGTTCTGTTTTTCTTTATTTCGCGACTTATAAAGTTCGGCAAAAATCTTGATAATTGGCAAAACCTCTATTCCATTAAATTCAACAGCAGTTGGGGTAATAATCTTACTCTTTTCAAAAGTTTGGATAATTTTTTTGACAGAATGTACTAATATTTTACACTAATATTCCGTTTTAACAAATATCTACACTAAAGGATAATATATGAACCCAACAGCAAGTTCAGCAGCGCTTGACCCCAATCAAGGTCTTCCACAAAGCGAGTCAAGTGACCCTACGCTTTCGATTAGACCAGCGGAAGGAGGGCTCCATACATCTAGAATAAATCAACTTAAAGGTATAGTAAATACGGCATCGAAGGCTCTTAGGCTTTTTGGCGTAGATGCTCGATTTTTCCCAAAATTTGTCCAAAATCTAAAAGGAGCTGTAATTCCTGCCTGTATCGCGGCTGTGTCCTGTTTTGTAGCACTTCATTTTTTCTCCACAATTGGAGTATGCTTCATTGGAGGTACAGTTTTTTTTCTAAATCTGGCCGTGTCGCGAGCAAGGCTAGAAATAATGAAAGAGGATTTGGAAGCGGCTAAACAAGCTGAAGCGAATATAGCATCTGGTACTCAGCAGTTGGGGACACAAAATGCTGAATTACTTAGGCTTAACCAAGAGCAAAAGACAACGCTAGACGAACAAAAAGCGACAATAGAGGAAGCACAGCAGAATTTGCAAACGGCCCAAAGTAAACTTTCGGCAGCCCAAGAAAGCTTAGCCCATGAACAACAAATTAAAGAGTTGCAAGAAAAACAATCGGAGGAACAAGCACAATTAATTGCCCAGCAAGAGGCGCAACTCCAAGCACAAGAAGCTTATATTGCCCAATGTCAAAGTTGCCTTACTTCGGTTTTTGCATCCCAACAAAGCCTGATTCACAATTTGGAACAAAGGTTACAGGAGCAAACGGCTACGGTCCAAGAAATTTTACAAAACGTACAGACCATTGCGAAGGGAGAACAGAAATTGACTGACGCATTGAGTTGGGCTCAAGGGCAGATATCAGCAGCCCAAGCCAAATTAACAGCGGTGATTGATATAAGTGCAGATATGACGGATCCTGCAAAATGTAAACAGCTCATTGAAAGTGGTGAATTTGAACAAAAAGCACAAGAAATGCAACGGGCTGCCCAAGAAGCATATAATATAATGAATGAGCTAAATTCTGGACTTACAACAAGAATTTTAGAAGCTCAAAGTGCAATAGCAGCCAGCAGACAACAAGCCGAAGCTCAACTTAGAACACTAACATCGCAACAGCAAGAAACAAGTCATACTTTAGAGCAAGCCAATACCCAAATTAGACAAAAAGAACAAGAAATTGCTCGTCTAGATGCAGAACACCAAACAGCGTTGGCGAACATTGAGGCAATCGACACAGAGAGAATACAAACCTTGACAGCTGAAATTGAGAGAGAAAAACAATCTCTGACGGCACTAACCCAAGAAAAAGGTTCACTGGCAGAAAATTTGCAAACAGTTCAGGCTCAGTGCACGGAATTACAGGGAAAGGTTCATTCGCTAGCCTCGTCCAATGAAGCACTACAAACACAGTGCAGATTGCAAGAACAAACCTTAGGAGAGCAGCAGAGAACCATTGACAGTCAAAGGAGCAATTTAGCAGAACTCCGGGAAGTCCATGATCGCCTTCAAACTCAAATACAAAGTGCAAGTTGGTGGAGAACTGCTGCTTCATTTGCCGGTGGAATGGTAGCTGGGGCAGTTTTCCGCCGTTGATTCTGCGGCATCAAGAATTATACCATGGCACATGGAGAGCAACTTTACAGGCTGACCCTATTCCTAGATTTTTCAGTTTCCCAGTGGCAAGAGTTACTCCCCTCACAGTGCTGATTCTTTTGTGTTATCTACTATTGAATAGATTCATGCCATCAGATTGGCAGAGCCATTAAAGCATTCAATCTGTCATGAAATTCTTGCGCGTCGGGATCTGATTCGTCTAGTAAAAATTCCATAAAGCTTTGAATTTTTTCCTCGGATCCGATCATCTTAAAATCAATTCCTATCCATAACAAGTACGTAAATTCGAAATGGCTCGTCGCTCCTAGTTGATTGTCCATGGACAAATTTTTGTCGGCCAATGCTTGGATAGCATCATTAACGTATACACCAATGGTCGATTTGTCAATGGGAGAGTTGGCAATTGGACTGTATGGCCTATTGTTTGCTTCATAGGCCTGACGAAATATATGATAGGCGTAAAGATTTTTTAAACCTCCATGATCGTTTATCTTGGATAAAATCTTGGGTGCCACAGCACCAGACAGCATAAATTGGTAATCAGGGCTGGGTCCCATGGAATCAATTTGTCTCAAAACTTCTTTCCAAATACAATACGATGTAAATACTCCCTGGACGGTAAATGTGTAACCGTACTCGCCTTCGGGAAGTATGAATGTTATATCTCCTCCTTGGGAAGACACATATTGAATACGTCTTACAAAATCTATTCCCCATGTTGGGAATCCGGTGGATGGAACTGACCACAGTGGCCATCCAATTGCAGGCATGACATCGCCGCTTTGGTTTCTAGGGGTTAAAACATCTTCAGTATACCCCAATACGATGCTTCCCTGGGCATTGATGTAATTAAAAAGTGCGACTAAGGTGTTACGCTGTGGGCTACTAACATCTAATTGGCCTATAATATCACCAATTTTTTCACCCAAGCCTTGCAATTCCGCATCAGGTAATTTGCCATCTAATAGCCGGTTGATCTGATTCAACGTATCTCGATCAAACGTAGCCCATCTCGTGGAGATCTCGCCCAATGATGCCCGCCTCTTTGAGGTTCGATAATTTGCGATACGCTCTTTTAACACCCGTCTTGACCGACTTAATCTCCTTGAGACAAGTGGCATATACTGTGTAAGTAACCTACGAAGAATAGTGTTGGCATATGTTTGTTGATACCAATCAAACCTCGGTTTCTCAGATCTTAGATCCACAAAACTTCTTACAGCCATCGCCCCTCTATGACTGCTATCAATGAACGTTCTGCCGTCCATGCTACAGAAATGTAGCAAAGGTTCTTCATTTGTCAAAAAAAGTAAAAATTTTCACAAAAAAAATTATTTGTGTAGGAGCAAACACATGAACAGGAAATATAGATATTATTTTCAACAGGCGAAGATAAGACTAAGCTCAACCCCAAAACTATCTACGAAAATAAATCTGACCCTATTCCTAGATTTTTCAGTTTTCCTTTTCTAGTAGAGAGAATTACCTCTTCCGTAATGCTGACTCCTTGATTTCTTCGAGGCATCCGTCAAATACAAGCCTCGTAAGTCGTATGATTTGCGGCACTTCTTTCCAATGATTGTAGTCATCATATACAAGTACTGCCCTTTGCTCCTTCAAATTATCCCCATAAAACTTACAGAGAATCATTCTTTCGACTTGGGAGGAATGTTCATCGACTAACCCTAGCAAACTTTCCGCAAACAGCGGATCAAATAGTTGCTCCTGCATTGCTTCATTGAATTTCCAAAAATATTCTTCGCCGGTTTGGCCAATTAGCATGTTGGGTTTGTGATCCACAAAGTCATAGTAAGTGCAGTTATATGCTCCCCTATCGGAAATATCAATTTCGCATATCACCTCTATCTTCCCCTTTGATAACCCTTCCTTTGCGTCATCTACCAATTGCACAGATTCATGCCTATAACTGATTCTTACTGGATTATTCATTGTCCCTTATTTCCTTGAATATAAAAAACAAAACCACTGGCAAGTCATCAAGTAGACGGTGCCGCTGATTTTCTAATTCTGTCACGACATTCTTGCCCGTCTGGATCTGATTCGTCCACCGGAAAATCCGTAAAACTGTGAATCTTTTCCTCGGATCCAATCATTTTAAATTTAATTCCTTCGTGCAGCAGGAACACAAATTCGAAATGGCTTACCTCTCCCATGTTCTCTCCCCTGATAATTTTGCAGCTATCCCTATTCCATACTTTGATAGCACTTCGAACGCGTACACCAATGGTCGATTTGTCAATGGGAGTGGTGGCAATTGAACTACCTCGCCTATTGTATGACGCATAAACTAAACAAAATATATGATAGGCATAAAGAATTCTAAGATGCTCCTTTTTGCTGCACGATAAAAGTTTTGATCCTATCAAAGAAGCCAATCCACGCATACTTCGATAATCAGGTTGGGGATCCATGGAGTCAATTTGTCTCAAAATTTCTTTCCAAATATAATACGATGTAAATACTCCCTGGGCGGTGAATGTGTGACCGTACTTGCCTTCGGGAAGCATGAATGTTATATCTCCTCCTTGGGAAGACACATACTCAACACGTTTTCCAAAATCCATTCCCCATGATTCGAATCCGGTGGATGGAATTGACCATAGTGGGTACCCAATTGCAGGTACGACATCACCGCCTGGAATTTTAGGAATCAAAACATCTTCATTGTATCCCAATACGATGCTTCCCTGGGCATTGATGTAATTTAAAAGTTCAACAAGAGCATTACGCTGTGGGCAACTAACGCTTAACTGACCTATAATATCGCCAATTTTTTTACCCAAGCCTGGCAATTCCGTATCGGGTAATCCGTCATCTAATAGCTGGGTGACCTGATTCTCTGTGTCTGGATCCAACCATGCCCGCCCCAGCCTATTTAAGAATTGGTCAAAAGAGGCCGATCTTCTTAAAGTTTGTCCCACTATTGGTGTGAGCTTTGGTTCATACTCCCGACTCGATTTCCGTGCACCAAGTGCTCTCCGTCGGTTAAATACCCCACATTTTTTGAGAGACGGACAAAGAATATTGGAACTATAGCTGTATTGGCAATGCGGATCAGCCTGATCCACAATACTTCTTAGAGCCATCGCTGCTGAACGACTTCCATCAACAAAAATTTTTTCGCTCATATTACATGAACATGTGGTAAAATTTTTCGTTTGTCAAGAGACAAAAGTGAAATTATTTACGTAAACGCAAACACATGAATAGGAAACATAGGTATTATCGCCAATTAGCAAGGGTAAGACTAAACTCGACCCATGCAATTTCAAAACTATCTACGAAAATGCTAACATAGTCCTTGCTTGTTCTTCCTACCCTTGAGAGTTACCACCATGTGGGGCAATGCAGTTTTAGCATGCCGTAATTCTTCCAACAAATATTTTACTTAGTGGATGACAGCGATAACTTTTCGCTATCTTTTTTGTGGGAAACGGTAATTTTTGCTCCATTGGAAATTTCACCACTTAGCCACCTATCGGCAAGAGGATCTTCGACATTTTTTTCAATGGCACGTTTTAGTGGGCGAGCACCAAACTTCTTATCGTAGCCATTTTTTACGAGGAAATCTTTCGCATCGTCGGAAAAGGTAAGGGTTATGCCTTTTTCGGCAGCACGCTTGCTGACTTTTTCCAATTCGGTGTCGACAATTTTTTGCAAAGCTTCATGGTCAAGTTGCCTAAACACGATCATATCCGTTAGCCGATTGATAAATTCGGGCTTGAAGGTCTTCTTGGCCTCCTCGATGATTGACGTTTTTATCCGCTCAAAACTTTGGGACGTATTTTGATCCGCAACAAAGCCAAGGGACATGTCTTTCTGCAAAATCTCAGCGCCTACATTGCTTGTCATGATTAGAAGTGTATTTTTAAAATCCACCTTGCGCCCTTGACTATCCGTCATATGGCCATCTTCCAAAACCTGTAATAAAATTTGCAAAACATCGGGATGGGCCTTTTCCACCTCATCGAAAAGAATAACCGCATAGGGCTTACGCCTAATTTTTTCCGTTAGCTGGCCTCCATCATCGTGGCCAACGTATCCCGGAGGCGATCCAACCATTCGTGACACGGAATGTTTTTCCATGTATTCGGACATGTCGACCTGGATAATGGCATCCCTGTTACCAAAAATCTGTTCAGCCAGCATTTTGGCCAAATAGGTCTTTCCCACTCCCGTGGGACCAAGGAATAAAAATGATCCAATTGGTTTGTTGGGATCATTTAAATCTGTCCGTGAACGGCGGATTGCACAGGCAATGCCTTCTACAGCTTCATCTTGGCCGATTACGATTTTTTTCAATGTTTCACCGAGATGTAGTAAACGTTCCGATTCTTTCTTTTCAAGGCGTGTGATTGGAATCCCTGACCAGCTAGCGATGACAGCCAAAATGGCATCGACGTCAACCGCAATGATGCTATCTTTTGACTTCCTCTGGGCCTGGCGAGAAAGTTTCTCTTTCTCTTGAATTAGCTGTTTCTCTGTGTCCCGCAATTGGGCAGCTTTTTCAAAGTTCTGCACCTTGATCGCTGATTCCTTGTCGCAATGTACCCCTTCGATCTTTTTCAATAATTTCTCCATTTTCGGAGAATTAGTGGTTACGTTTAACCTTGCCTTGGCTCCCGCTTCATCGATGACATCAATGGCCTTATCTGGCAAAAATCTGTCCTGGATGTACCTTGCGGAAAGCTTTACAGCTTCTTCAATTGCCTCATCCGTGTATTTTACGGCATGGTGTTCCTCATAGCACTTTTTAACACCCTGTAGAATCAAAATTGCATCTTGAATGCTCGGAGGATCAACCTGCACAGGTTGAAATCGACGTTCAAGTGCACTATCCTTTTCTATGTGCTTGCGATATTCATCGAGGGTGGTCGCTCCAATGCATTGGACTTCGCCCCGCGACAGTGCCGGTTTCAAGATATTCGACGCATCCATGGCTCCTTCCGATGATCCTGCACCGACGATTGTGTGCAGCTCATCCAAAAACAATATGACATTTTTGGCACGCTTAATATCCTCCATGACAGCTTTCAAACGCTCTTCAAACTGTCCCCGATATTTTGTCCCTGCTAGCATGAGGGCTATGTCGATGGCAATTATCCTTTTATTGAGTAAGGCTTCGGGAACCTTGCCAAAGGCTATTGCCTGGGCTAATCCTTCCGCTATTGCCGTTTTCCCCACACCCGCTTCACCAACTAAAACGGGATTATTCTTTGACCGCCTACATAGAATTTGTAATACCCGCGTAATTTCTTTTTCTCGACCAATCACAGGATCTAATTTGTTTTCCTTGGCAATTTCGGTTAAATCACGACCAAATGCATTCAACGCGGGTGTCTTTACGCCCGGTGATTGGTTGTCTTTGTCGGATATTTTTTCCGACGTAAAATGGAAATCATCGTCGTCGCTATTCCCTTCATCTACGCCAACGAAATTGGGATCCAAGGCAGATAATATCGCCTGTCGGCAGCTCTCCATTTTTACACCTGCTTCCGCCAACAGCTTGGCTGCAATTTCGTCATCCTCGCGTAAAATTCCCAATAGGAGATGTTCGGTCCCAACGTAGGGATGCTGTAGCATGTTTGCTTCCTTTGCCGCTGCCAAGAGAACCTTTTGCACAAGCGGAGATAGCGTAATGTTAGATCCATTTTGAGCATCTGTATTGGCTGTCGACAGGTGCTGTTCGATCTTGGCGCGAATTTTCCCAAGGTCGACTCCCATGGACCGCAGGATGTTAATGGCAATGCATTGTGGTAGTCTCATAAGTGCCAACAGTAGATGTTCGGGACCTATGACAGATTGACCAAGTCGTTCTGCTTCCTGCCTAGCCATCGCGAGAATTTGCTGGGCACGCGGAGTTAAATTTACCATTGAATTCATGTTTTTTCGAAAGGATACATGATATGCATTGCAGCATAATTTGCAAGTATCGATGCAATTCTCATACCACTTTGAGTTAAAATTAAGCAATTTTTATGCCACATTTCCATTCAAATTTTCCAATAAATCGGTCTCGTTCCAGATTTCCAGGCCTAGAGATTGAGCTTTTTCTAATTTTGAACCGCAATTTTCTCCAGCAATCAGTACGTTCACACGCCAAGATACGGCATTGGCAACATTCCCGCCAAGGTGTTCGATTTTTTCAATCGCTTCCTGGCGTGTCATGGATGACAACGTACCGGTTAGGACAAAATTTCTCCCATAGAATTTCGAATTTTGATTCTGCGAAATTTCCGAATGCCCATCGCCGGGGACGACTCCCAACATGCGTAAATCATTGAGGGTGTTCACGTTATGTTGTTCCCTAAAAAATGCAACTATCGCACTGGACAATTTCACCCCAATGCCATTGAGCTGTTCCAATTCTCCGGGTGTCGCAGCAATCAGATTGTCCAAGGAATGGAAATGGCTTGCTAGAATCTTTGCCATTTGTTCCCCAATGCCCAAAATACCGAAACCGTGCAGCAAGCGCCAAAGGGGTCGATTTTTACTACCGTCAATGTTGCTCAAAATTTTCAAGGCCGATTTGGTCCCAAATTTTTCCAAACATTCTAGATCATTAAAGGTTAGGCGGTAGATATCAGCGATATTGTTTAATTTTTTTACCGCCATTAGTTTTTCAACTATGACTGTACCTAGCCCATCAATGTCCATGGCTGTCCGTGAAACGAAATGTTCCAGACGCCTTTGGATTTGTGGCAAACAGCACAAGTTTTGACATCGCCAAGCAACCTCTCCAGGCAATTGTATCAATTGTGACCCACAGGATGGACAGGTCCTAGGGAAAATAAATGGTATGGAATCTGCGTTTCGCTTTGTACTATCGACGGCTACGATCGCCGGAATTATTTCCCCCGCCTTTTCCACCGTCACATAATCTCCAATGCGGATATCTTTTTTCGATATTTCATCGGCATTGTGTAGGGTTGCCCGGGAAACATTTGTGCCTGACAATTGTATGCTTTCCAAATCTGCTACCGGGGTAATTATTCCCGTACGGCCGACTTGCAGGACAATGTTTTTGATTTTTGTCGTTGCGCGTTCCGGGGCGAATTTATAGGCAATGGCCCACCGTGGAGATTTCGCCGTTGCCCCTAAGATTCCATAAAGTTGTAATTCATTGACCTTTAACACTGCCCCATCGGTCCAATAGGGAAAGATATGCCGCGTCTCGTTTAGTTCTTCGACACATTTCCAGGCTCCTTCGATATCTTCCGCTAGCCAATATTTTTCCTGGGATGCAAACCCGAAATTCTTCAAAAGTTCTAGGACTTCACTCTGGAGATTTACAATTTTTTCTGAACAATGGCCGATGGCATAGGTAATTAATTTTAAATCTCGTTCGGCAACCTCATCGATGTTAAGGGTCTTCAGGGTTCCGGCGGCCAGGTTACGCGGATTGGCAAATAGTTCGAGCCCCTGTTCCTCCCGCGTTTTATTTATTTCAATAAAAGTTTGCTTATCCATGTAAACTTCCCCACGAATTTCAATGGCTTCGGCATAATTTTCGATCTCCCGCGGCAAACCCCTAATTGTTTTAATATTCGCACTGACATCGTCTCCCACCATGCCATTCCCTCTGGTTAATGCCCTAAAAATTTTCCCTTTTTTGTAGATCAAATTGATCGCGATGCCATCGATTTTCGGTTCAACGACATAGGAAAATTTTCGCTGGCCAAGCGTAGCCACCAGATGGTTAGAAAATTGAAATAGTTCCTCCCGGGAATAGGTATTTGACAAACTCATCATGGGGGACAGGTGGGCAAACGATTTGAACCCGGAATTGCTGTCATCTCCGATAGCCGTATCTTCTATCTCTACCGAATAAACTGCCAAAATCTCTTGTAACCTTTCCACTTCAGACTTCAAACAATCATATTCAAAATCAGAAATTCTAGGGTTGTTTTCTCTATAGTAGAGCCTATCGTGCAAATTCACTTCAGACAATAATTTATCATATTTCGCTTTCAGGGCCCGAATTTCGGATGTTGAATAAGTTTTCGTAATGTTGCTCACCATAAATAATTTTTATCAAAATGAAATGTCAGCTTGTCATTTGGTCATAAAAAAATAACAAGAAAACACATCTTTTTCAAAATTTATTATGAAATTTTCAATAGAAAAGACTACGTTTGTTAATGGCTTGCAGCAAGTTTTAAGCATTGTCGAACAACGGGCAATTATTCCGGTTTTGAGCAATGTATTGTTGGACTGTGCCGATGGTAGGCTAAAAATTACTGCAACCAATTTGGATATTTCCATCCATTGCCAGGTGAAGGCAGAAATTGAAAGTGAGGGCAAAATAACACTTCCAGCAAGGAAATTGGCCGCCATCGTTCGCTCCTTGCCAGGGGATACCGTCGTGGTAGAACTCGTTGGTACGACGGTAAAAATTTCCTCCGGCCGTTCCAATTTTCAAATCATGGGACTTTCGGCGGATGATTTTCCAAACGCAAATGAACCGAATCTGCTGAATAAAACACAGTTGCAGCAGGCGGAAATGGCAAAAATGCTAAAAAATGTTTCCTTTGCTCAATCCAACGATGACAATCGTTTTATTTTAAACAGCGTATACTTTTGTTTCGACCAGAACAAACTAACATTCGCTGCAACGGACGGCCGTCGTTTGAGTTTGGTATCTAAGGAGATAGCCGAAAACGTAGAAAACACAAAAGGGGTAATAATTCCCAGCAAAACAATCCGAGAAATTGAAAGACTTCTTGGCCAAGGAGAAGATGTATCTTTTCTGTTCGATAATCGCCAAATTGTGTTCCTCATTGCCGTAGATAAAGAAAATCAGGATGGTTTAATAGGTGACATTAAGGTGGTTTCTAAAATCGTTGAAGGCAACTATCCAAATTTTCGCCAGATTATTCCCCAGGGGGCAGAAAATCGTGTAAAACTTGATCGCCAACTTGCCCTTGAATGCATCCAAAGGGTGGCAATCGTTGCCAATGACCAAAAAAACCTAGTTAAACTACATTTCGAAAATAATACTTTGGAGATATCCGCTGAAAGCCAAGAATACGGAAATGCCCATGAAAAGATTGCAGTTGTTTACGAAGGGGAACCGATCGAAATCGCATTCAATTATGTGTTTATTTGTGATCCTTTGAAGGTTTTGACACAGGATGAAGTGTTTTTCGAATTTAAGGATGAGTTGAGCGCTGGAGTGTTTAAAACCCTAGAAGATTTCCTATATGTCGTCATGCCATTGCGAATGGGATAAGTTTAAAAAATTTAAAGTGGGATTTAGACATGTGGACGATTTTACTGTATAGATTTTTGTTCATTCCATGCTTCCTTTTGGTCATGCCATACTATGCCTATCGCATGATAAAAAGAGGGGGCTACAAAAAGGATTTCAAGTATCGCTTTGGGTTGTTCAAAAAGCTTCCGAAAAGAAAATTCGGCAAAAAGCGATTGTGGATACAAGCCGTAAGTGTCGGAGAGGTCAAAGCCCTTGAAAAATTGATAAATTTACTCGTTGGATCGGATTTATACGAAATCGTTCTAACAACGACGACCAGTACGGGATATGAGCTAGCTCATCGGATGTATGCAAACAAAATACTATTTGTGGGATTGTTTCCCTTTGATTTTTGGTTGTTTAGCTGGTTGGCTTGGAAAAGGATTTTTCCCCACCTAGCAATTCTCATGGAAAGTGAAATCTGGCCGGAACACGTTTGGCAGGCGCATTTGCGTGATGTCCCGGTCATCCTGATAAATGCACGTATTTCAGATAAAACACTTGCCCGCTACAAAACCTTCCCAAACTTGGCAAAATCAACCTTGGACAATATTTCCTACGTGCTGGCATCGGACCAGCTAATGGCGGATCGTTGCCATGAAATAGGGATTACCTGGGATCGCATAAAAATTGCGGGAAATATGAAGTTTGACAATAGGATTCCTAAATTGGACCCGATGAAATCATCATCCCTCAGGAATGCCCTTGGTTTTACAAAAAATGACTTGATTTTGCTAGGATCATCCACCTGGCCCGAGGAAGAAGCCATGCTTATTAGGGCACTCAAGAAGTGCCGAAATGACAACAGGCGGTGGAAATTATTGCTTGTCCCTCGCCATGCGGAAAGGCGCAATCAGATCTTTGACCTATTAAAAACATCCGGCTTTAAATGGCACCAACGGTCAAAAGGCAAGGCAAGTGCAGAAGTTGATATTTGCTTTGCCGATACTACGGGAGAGTTGCAAACGTTGACATCGATTGCCGACCTGGCATTTATCGGGAAAAGTTTGGCTCCAAACTCCGGTGGACAATCCCCCGTGGATGCTGCATGTCATGGAGTCCCCATCGTCTATGGCGATCAAATGACTAATTTTAAAGGTATTTGTCTATCCTTGGAACACTCCAAGTGTGTTGTCAAAGTTAAAGATTCAGCCCGTGCAATTATGGCCATAACTATACTTGCAAAGGACGAAAGCAAGAGGCAAGGTTTTGCTCAGAAATTGCAAGAATGGCATAGAAACAACTGCGGGGCATCTGAATTCATCGCTAAAAAAATTCAAGATATTGCATTTGCTAATAGGTAATACGCCTGTGGAAATAATTACAAGCAGACAAAACGATCGAATAAAATTTTTATGCAAACTACGAGATCGCGTAAAACGGGACCGCTATGGGATGTTTCTTGTGGAGGGTTACCGCGAGCTATCGCGGGCCATGGATAATAATATTCCCGTGGATACGATTTTTTTCTGTGAAAAGTTTTTCAGAGATCCTGTCCCGTGGGATTTAGTTCAACAGGCTGGGAATAAAAATATTCAAGTTTGCCAAGTGAGCAGCGAAGTTTTCGAAAAAATTAGTTGCCGTGAAAACTGCGACGGTATCCTTGGGCTGGCCAAATTTTGGCACTTGGATTTTTCCCATGTCAAACTTTCAAACAACGCCCTTATTCTAGTAGCGGAAAGCATCGAAAAAGCTGGTAATCTTGGTGCCCTGATGCGTTCGGCGGAATCTGCCGGTGTTGACATGTTAATTTTGTGCAATCCCGTAACCGATATTTTTAATCCCAATGTTATTCGGGCATCCCAGGGGGCAGTTTTTAGTCTGCCAACGGTCGTCACGAACAATGAAAAAACATTGGAATTTTTAAGGGCAAACGCCATCCAAATCTTTGCCACAACACCATCCGCAAAAAATATTTATTTTCGTGAAAATTTTACATCTCCCACGGCAATCGTTGTTGGCTCCGAGCACGATGGATTGTCGAATTTCTGGCTAAAAAATGATAGCCTAACGCCCATTGCTCTCCCACAAAAAGGGATGAGCGATTCCCTCAATGTCAATGACGCAGCTGTGATCGTCCTATATGAAGTTGTGCGACAAAGGACGCAAAAAGAATCCAATCATACGTGATTTTTTTATTGTCAATGCTGATAATTTATCAATTTTCAGAGAAACCGAATGGCATTTACCCGCAAAAATTTACCAAAGGGAGAACGTATCGCTCTCATTGCAGGGCGAGGAGATTATCCAATTCTATGTGCCAAAAATATCGTGGCTTCTGGGCATGATGTCGTCGTTATTGCTGTAGACGATGATGTAAATGCTGGGTGGCTCAATGGTTTTCCCGCACAAAATGTCACAAAAGTTTCCGTTGGACAAATATCGAAATTGCTAAAAACATTGAAACGTTTTGGTGTAAAATTTGCTATCATGGCTGGCCAGGTAAAGCCCAAAAAGCTTTTCCGGGGGATGTTTCCGGACCTCAAAGCTCTCAGGATGCTAATGACATTAAAGGAACATAACGCTGAATCTATTTTCGGAGCCATCGCCAAAGAAATGGCAGACATCGGTGTGGCATTATTGGATGCTCGTTCCTTCATGGAAGAGTACCTTGCCACCAAGGGACCCATGACATCTAGGAAATCGGAAATCAATGAAAAAACCCTCCAACTGGGAATTAATACCGCCCGTGAAGTTGCCCGCCTAAATATAGGTCAAAGTGTTATCGTTCGCCGAGGAACCATCGTGGCAGTCGAAGATTTTGCGGGGACCGATGACCTCATCAACCGGGTAGAAAAATTTAATTTGGAAGGTACAGTTTTTGTAAAAACGGCCAAATACCAACAGGATTTTCGTTTTGACGTGCCCGTTTTTGGCATGCAAACGTTAAAAAACCTACACAATGCCAAGGTAAAGTATGCCGCTTTGGAGGCTCAAAACGTCATAATCCTAGACAAAAACAATGTGCTAGACTGTGCCGTCAAATCAAAAATCGACATCGTTGGTTTCGAATAAATCTAATCACGTATTACCCACGGTACTCCCGAAGGCCATGTAAAGCAACAGCGTGGAATAATAAGCAATACCTTCTTTCTACATTTTAGGAACGCTTTTAGAAACAGGGATTAAATCAACTATGCCATTTGACTCGGAACAAGCTGAGGCGATATCACTGCCGAAAATGCTGTTTTTAACGCCGATTGCATGTGAGGGTTTCCTCCTCCATTATATGGCAAAGCTACTTTGTTCCCAAACAATTGCGTACACCTGCCTTGGTTTCCGCCAGTAAACATCCTATTGCTTACAATATCCCCTTGTACTGATATTTGTAATCCGTTTTCTTTAGCATAGGATAATTGATCGCTTGATAATCCTAACAATAAATTTTCGTTAACGGCGGCCGGATTAAGAGAAATGCCTGGTATCTTTAGCGATGCTGAAGCAAATTGACATAGGCTCCCCCCGAGTGAATGTCCGGTTAGCAGAGTTTTGTCCGATCCAAACGCATTGGCTGCACAGTTGGCCAAAATAACAGCCTCACAACACATTCTATGGACACCGCCGGTCGCTATTTGTAGATCTGCGAACATTGTATGTTTACCTCTCCCCCGAAGAGAAAACTTTGTCCCATGATAGTAGATACATATTTTTTCTGTTTCAATGTTATAGGTCACCGTTACCTGTAATCCAGATTTTGTTTTTATCACTCCATTTTCGAAGTAAAACATACCACATTGCTCAAGTTTATCCATAAAGTTTGCTACTTTAGCCTGCCCAGCAGCTGGAATTCTATCAGAAATAGATCCATTATCTATTAACACATGGCGAGGGGCTTCGCTAGTGTCGGGAGGTCTAGATTTAATGGCAGCAATTGTTATTGCATCTTGAACATCGTTTACATCAAATGGCATACGCCCAATGACACCCGAAAGGCTTGGGTGGGCTGTTTTGAGGCGTCTTTATTAATCGTTTGTTGGCCTCTATTTGGCGTAGCTGGTTTTGATCAACGTTTGTTTTTCTATAAATTGTATGGCAGACAAGTAATATGAGTTTTTTCCATAGGCCAGATGAAGGAGAAGTAATTCTTTTAAGCATGCGGATTGGGGAATTTTGACAACTTTCGATGTATTTTCGACATGCTGTGGGATAATTGCTATCCCTCGTGTTTCCCGGAGACAACGCCACCTCTCCAGGTTGCCCTTGCTCGAGGGGAAGAGGTATTCTCCCTGTTAATTCTATCAATGTCAATTTGCACCATCCTTTCTTGCCTGCGAATCTTAGAAATTACGTTTCCTAGACTTGGAAAAATGTATCTCGAATTCCCGTAAATTTATTCGTAAATTTCGTCAGCCATTCAATTAAATCTTCTACCGATTGGAGCTTGCTGAGGGCTATATCTTCAAACACGGTTAGTTGCAGTGTGTCAAACTCAAATCCGATACTTGCTCCGCTCGTCTGCACGAAATACATATTCATAGCCAAGGCTTTTGCCAATTTTTCAATTGCATCATGTTCCTCTTCAAAATCAACTGGGCAAAGCAATGAGCTAACAAATACCGTTGGATCTGCAGAAAATACTCCATCACTTAGAATTTCAAATTGAAACATGTTATTTTCGGCTTGAAAACGATAAACATTGAACATGTTGTCAAATAAGAACATTTTGCTAAATTTTTCTGTCAATTCCTTGCGTAAAGATAGTTCGTCCATGCTTGGAAACTAATTGAAGCGATTTTGGCTAAAATGTCAAAAACAAAACAAATTTTTCCGGCATCTCGAAGAAGAATCAGCCATGGCGCAAATCGTAATTATCTAAATTTATAAGGATTGAATCTAGATCTTGCGGGCATACTTTTTGGTATAGTATCTGTAAATTTCACTGCAAATTGCTCCCAAAAGTGATCCCAAAATTATCGCCCCGAGAGTTATGGTGGCAAATATGCGAACGGTAAATTTGCCATACTGCAGGATCGCATGTTTATCAAAGGCTGTAATCACGGGTAACATTTCCGTCCCTGGACCAAGCCAATGTACCACACAAAGGCCTACTTCATATGTTACAGCCCAAAAGAAAAGGAATGTGACAATGTTAGAAAGAATCGGCAAAAACACCAGAATGGCTACGTTTGCCCGGCACATTAAAGCAGCAAAAAACGCAAGAATAATATGCACCACATAGGGAAGTGGCGTTAGGGTTATTATCCATCCGATGTAAAATGCCGGGACCATTTCTGAAACCCTAAATGACCACAGGTAGGACCTTTCCCGAGCTGCATGGGCAAATTTATTCAAAACGGGATACCTGTGGATGGACGACTTTCTGGGCATACGGCGCAAGAACTTCTTAACGAACCTAATACGCTTATACCTTGGATTTTTGTCGTCCGGATTTCCCTGTTTTTCATTCGTCATCACCGTGAGTTATACTTCAATAATCGATTTTAGCAACTCATCTTTTGATGATGCAGGAGATTTGTTGGGTAAGTTACGCGAAATTTATATCCATACAAAATTAAACGCTGTTTGGGAACTAATTCGTACAAATTTCAAAATTTTTTATTAAAATTTAAAAATTTAACTTTTTTTTTTGCTAAAAATTTGTACACCTGGCAGGCGTGGGAGTTTTGCGCCATTTCCCGTATACAAATATAACTGCCCATGATCTTTTTGGAAAATTGATTTTCTTTCTGAAAGTTGGGATACCTTTCGCGAAGAAAGACGCTTAGAAACCGGGGAAGTAATGGCCCCCAGCAATCCTGGAGAGGTGTTAGCTTTTTTATATTGTATCGCTTTATAGGGCAGAGAAGGGGACCGATGCACCTCAGATCCCTTACTCGCCCTATTCGCGCCACTTGTAGCAATTATGCTCATTCAATAACTCCCTCTTTTTATAACGAAAAACAACTCGTAAATTCTCACACTATTGCTCTTCGTTTGCAATTAACTCCGCATCTGTAGACATTTTTTCTAGTCGGGAAATCCAACTCTCGGTTACTTCTACAAAGAGAGCCAATCTCTCTTCAAAACTTTCTTTTCTCTTTAGGGGAAGTTCCATTGGAAATGCTAGCACGACGGTTTGGGTTTGTTTATCGATACCCACGGTAGCCCCTTGCGTGCCTTTCCAAAAAAGGTTTGATTCCAACAATGTCTCAAAAATTATCTCCCGTCCTTCAAAGGGGACTTCGCCAATGTAGGAATATATTATCAACAGTTCCTTCTCTACATCTAATTCGATATTTAGAACGACCTTATCATCAAATAATAATACGCAATGGTCATTTTCGTCGAGAGCCAAACCGGGTAGATCCAGCGATTTACCAATCGCTTTCAACAGTTCATCCACATATTTATGCAAATCCATTTTCAAATACGTCTCGACGTTAACCCAACATGGTGTATAATTTTTCCCAAGGATCAATACTTTTATGAAATTAAATACAATTGCAAGCCCAAGATTGTATTCTTTGGGGAAAATGTATAAAAAATCATCATTCGCAGATAAATAGCATAAAAGCGATTATATGGGTGCATTTTTTACGCGTATTTGCAAAGCCTTTCGCCCAAATAAAATTACTGACTCTTGGAGGAAAAATCTTTTTTTGAATGGCAATGGTGTCGAAAAAAGAACGGAAATTTTGGCAAAAAAAACAAAAAAGTGAGAAAAAGCGCCATGTGGCCTGGGGTGCGATAGTTTTCGTTTTGGCCATATTGTTACTCATTGCGTTCATTGACTTTTCGCCGAACCAAACGAAATTGGTCACCACATGCACGGATGACCAAATGGTAGATCAAAACATTATCGGAGAATTCGGGGCCAATGCAGTATTTTTTAGCATGAGATATTTCGGTTTTGCCGCATGGCTAATACCGATCACCCTGTTTATCATTTCTCGCATGCTTTTCATGCCCGAAACAAAACCGCTAAACAAAGGGCGTATCGTCGCGTTGGTCATGATGTTTGTTAGCGCAACGGGATTTTTAGAGTATGTCCAAAGGTACTGCCTGTCGACGGAAGCATTTTTAAGATTCTCGAATAACAAATTTTCTGCAGGATTGGGAGGAACAGTCGGGCACTTTATATTTCATCATATGACTGAAAGAATATTTGCCGCCATGGGAAGTGCCATTTTACTATTTTCACTCTTTGTTCTGTCCTCTCTATACATATTTACGGCGAGTTTATCTTTGGACGGAGCACTGGAAAAAAATATCCAACGCTATGGATATTTTCGCACAATCATATGGGGAGGTTTGAAATTCACCTGCATCGCACTATATAAATTGACAGCATGGGTCATAAAGAAAATTTTTTCCACGGTGCCGTGGGTATTGCGAAAAATATTCCACATGGGGACTGGGCATATTCTCCAAACGAACACCAACTTCAACAAGCGTGACCAACATACGGTCGAAAAACCTTCCTTCCACGAACATGGGGTGCCAAGGGGTGATTACATTTTACCTCCCATAGAATTGTTGCAGCGGGCAAAAAAGACATCCAGTGACGATGACCACGCCGCCGTTTCCAAACAGCTGGTCGATACACTAGCTCAATTCGGCATTGCCGTGCACGCTGGAGAAGTCCATATCGGCCCTGTAATAACGAGATACGAAATTTCTCCTGCACCGGGTGTACGGGTGGAAAAAATTGTCAACTTGGACAAAAATATTGCCCTAAATTTACGGGCCCAATCCGTCCGAATTCTTGCTCCCGTTCCGGGCAGAGGATGCGTCGGCGTGGAACTGCCTAACCGCAATCCCCAAATGGTGTGTTTGCGCGAAATTCTCGAATCCAATGATTGGCGTATCATGAAAGCGGATATTCCCATTATTCTTGGGAGAGGAACAACGGGCGAACCCATGATCAATGATCTGTCGAAAATGCCCCATTTGCTCATCGCAGGTGCGACCGGATCGGGTAAGACCGTCTGCATAAACTCCATCATTGCGTCACTGGTATATCATTCCACCCCCGATGATTTGCGGTTTATCATGGTGGACCCGAAAATTGTGGAAATGCAGGTGTTCAACAAACTGCCCCACATGCTCATTCCCGTGGTAACGGATCCGAAAAAAGTCCCCAATGCCCTGAAATGGTTAATTTCCGAAATGGAACTCCGCTATAAAATTTTTGCCCAACTGGGTGTTCGTAACATTGCCGGTTTTAACGCGAAGATTCTGAAAAATGCCGATGAAGTTGCCCGTGCCGAAGAGCTGGAACGGTCCCTTTCCCCCGAGGAACGTTCTGCCATGAGCGCTGCTCTTCCTCAAAATCCAGAAAACGTCGACGTTCCTAACCAAAGGATGCCATATATTGTTTGCATCATCGATGAGTTGGCCGATTTGATGATGGTTGCTCCCGCTGACATAGAGACCTGTGTGGCACGGCTCGCCCAACTAGCCCGTGCGGCGGGGATACATTTGATCCTTGCCACCCAACGCCCATCTGTAAATGTCATCACGGGCATCATCAAAGCAAATCTGCCAAGCCGCATTGCATTTAAGGTGGCATCGAAGGTCGATAGCAGGACGATCCTCGATGCGGGAGGGGCGGAAGCGCTTCTCGGGAAAGGTGATATGCTCTTTCAACCTCCAGGGGCCAGTGGTTTGTTACGAGCCCAGGGTGCTCTCGTTTCCGACGAAGAAATCAATAGAATCGTAGACTTTCTGCACGATAAAAATGGAGATCCGGAATATGCCATGGACATCCATGCCCTTGTGGAAAATGGGGAAGACGCGGATACCGAATTGGACAATGGAAACTGGGAAGATGACATGATCCCTCGGGCACTGGAAATCATACGTAGCAATGACCGGGCTTCCATATCTCTCCTCCAGCGCCGATTAAAGATCGGCTACAACCGGGCGGCGAGGATCATGGAAACGTTGGAAGCCAAGGGGTTGGTGAGCAATCAAAATAACCAGCCCTACGACGAGGGACCAAATTGATGATATACGGTTAAACAGCTCAAAGACTTTAAAGTTACGTGTTTCAATTGCTCTTCATCGCTGACCATAATTTTTATATGGCCAACATCTACGGTAATGCTACCGTCAGCTTCCACCTGTTTATGGGTACTAAGCCATGTTTGAAACTTTTGTTCCATATTTTGCTGGCATTGTTCGAGCGCTGCTCTTTTTCCGTCTTCAGACAAATTCGAGTCATTATTGATCAACTCCATGGTCTCCTTTTGCTCATTACATATCTTTCTCAAGTCATCGTTTAACAATAGCCCATCAAAATCGATGGGAGGTTTTCCATTGGCATCACAATATGCATCGTAGGCAGCCTTTAGTTGCAGGCGAGATTCGGGCCTAGTCCGATAGACGGTTTTGACCATTTGTTCAACGAGCTCAGGGCCATGATCTTTCGCAAGCTCTTGTAGCCGGTCGACCGACACTGTTCTAACACCCATAATGCTCGATAATATCGGCGATAATCCGCTAGGTAAAGGATCATAGATCCTGTCGCTCCGGTTTGCATTATTCCCCTCTCTGCACCATTCCAGGCTTGTCACTTGATACTCCGATTTGTTGCAAAAGTCTAGAATTTCTTCTATGACTTGCTTTCTACTATTTCGACGGGTTTTCTCCAGTGTAAAACCTGTACATCGAGCAGCACATGTTTTTATAGTTTGGAGCAAAGAACTCAGATCTTTTAAAGCCTCGGCTCCGGCTATTTTGGCTTTATCCGGTGGCTGGCATGATTGAAACGAACCGGCAGCCGCTCTGTTTCGTTCAATAGAATTGCGTAGAGCTTCCTGTCTCTGTTTCTCATTGCCCATTACATACCCTGTCTCATGTATTATAGCTACATGAAAGCCTGTATATATTTTTTCGGCCATCTCTTCGTCAAAACCGAGCCTTCGAAAGTTTGCTTTCATAGCTTCCTGTTCCTCCCCCATTTCGTCACCGCTCAACAGGTCTGGCTGGCTCAAAATGCCCTGAATTTCGTAGAGAGTTCTTTCGTTTCTTGCATATACTCTTTGGGGTGTTTTACCCACTATCACGGACATCGTTTTATACCCTGCTGCTGCGGCATCC
>JAIRKQ010000024.1 GCA_031260055.1 Puniceicoccales bacterium | reverse complement strand
GTATGGCGGCCATTCCTATAAAGTATGGCATCTGATAAATTAAATTGGTGTATTGTCCGCCTGGGCGATGATTTTAACTGGTGGGTTAGCGAAGTTAGCGATGATATCCACTGGGAAGTAGATGGTTTGGGGATTCTTGATCCAAATCAGGTTGAATACATGGTTGATTTACTGATCCAATTGCAAGGTTACGGGTTTAGGAGTGACATTGTGGAGAAAGCCTTTTTTAAATTTTCCATCGAAAAAGAACTTCCAAAAAATATGGTTAGGCTGATATCCAGCGACGAAGAGTTGATGTCCACAAAGGACAAAATTTTTGCAATGCCGAATTCCATAGATGAGAGCGAGGGGCCTTACGTGGATTTCATTGATCACATAATATGGGCTAGGGTTAAAATGTTAAACGCAAATCTGGATTTCAAACAGCCACTTGAAATTGAGGAGTTGGAAGAAGTCATACGAGATGAACAACAAGAAAAATATGCTGGTGGAAAAGGTCGCCATGCATTTGATGAGATAATGTCGATTTTGGACTATATGCCGATGGGGTATAGCCTGGATAGCGATGAGGACGAGCAAGATCGAGATGATGACGCTGATCTTCCCGACTTCGATGAAGGCTTGGATAGTGACAGCGGAGCATTGAAGCTGGCAAATGACCAGGATTGGAACGAATAATTTGGGAAAATTTCCTTTTTAAAAATAGAGGGCGAGAAAATTTTTATATAAATTGCCAAAAAAAAGCTTGACATGTCAAAATTCTGTCCCAGGCATTTTCCCGTATTTAACTTAAAAAAGGATAAAAATATGGAAAATATGGACATAGCTAATGATACCAGTGGGACTAGACTTCCATCTTTTGAAGAACAAACCGAAGCAGAACGCTCCAGTGCAAGAGATACAGATAATAGAATGAATGCTCCTTATGTTGCTGATATTGAGGATAATGAACTGTCTGATAGGGAAGTGTGTAGCAAGATTGGACTTGTGAAGGAACTAGGTAATAACTTGAAAGACGTTATCAAAAACTTTTTTCTATTGTTGAAGAATATTTCGTTGTTGCTATATTCTGTTTCGAAAATTGTTGCCAGTGGCATTAAATTTTTGCTAAATATAAATTGAAGACCTGGCATGTTCTCATTGTTGTATTGCTTTTATTTGTTGCTGTAAAATTACTAGACAAAGTCGGCATCCATGTGATTGACATGGTCGGGGGATTTATTGACTATATTTGTGACATGGCCAAGAGGTTTTATGAATACATGAGGCCAGCAGCTAAGCCAGCAGTTTAATTCAGGGCATACGATTCAAATTAAGAAAACCTGAAATATTTCAATCATTTCAAGTTTTCTTGTTTTATTTGACTTTGATAAAATGCCCTGATTCCTTTTGCAACTTGGGCAGTTGTACCGTAAAGCTGATCGATTTCGATGACACCTTGGATAGTGAGAGCGGGGCATTGAAACTGGCAAGTGACCAGGATTGAGACGAATAATTTTGTAATTTTTCCTTTTTGAAGTACGGGGTGAGAAAAATTTAAGGTTTTGAGTCAGATCTTAATCGCAGATGCAAATCTGTGCTTTGCTTAATTGTCAGCCGGCGAAAATTGGTTTATTGTCTTACGATTAAGACCTAAAATATTCCCTGCCGCACTTCTTCGTTACATCTTCGCAAATACTGAAAACTATTTGTCCTATTTTATGTTTGCTTAATTTGTTCAATTTCACGAGACCGTGCTTT
The DNA here is from genome assembly GCA_031260055.1 of Puniceicoccales bacterium. Lineage (GTDB taxonomy): Bacteria > Verrucomicrobiota > Verrucomicrobiia > Opitutales > JAIRKQ01 > JAIRKQ01. Next base: position 1,250 of record JAIRKQ010000024.1, on the reverse strand, counting down.
GCCGCTCATAAGAATGTTAGTCAACGAATCAAAAGCCAAATTTTTGTAAAATTGCTAAAGGCTTGGTTTGTTAGGATTTAGCTCTAAAAAGTTCAAGGCGACAGTTATGGCAAAATACATTATAGCATATTCCCATCTTAGGAAATAAAGTATCACCACTCCTATCGCAGCCATCAATAGCAGACCAGAGAAATCCGATATTTCGCTAAACAAATTGCTCCATGACGATTCGTTTTGAGTTGAAGTCTTAGAAATTTCCCTAGGAGCCTCTGTTGGAGTGAAATAAGGTATGAGTTGCATAGCCTTTGGTGCTGTACTCGCTGGCTTTGGTGCAGCCTTTCTTGCCGATGATTGAACTTCTTGAGAAGAGCCCTGAATCCTTAGCCCTAGCTGAGCAAGGTTTGTTATTGAAATTTCTTCCATTTCGCCTTGTTCATTTAAACATATCAAGCGCAAGCCTTCTTTGGCAAACGATTTTGGTGCACAATAGTGAGCAGGGACTTCAGCGATAACTATTGAATCTTTTTTGAGCACCGGAAGTTTCTCATCCCTCTCCAAATTAAAGCTAATTGTCCCATCTGCTGCAATTTTACAGCTTTTTTCATTAATTGCATATCGAGTCATCGTTCCATTTGCTTCGTGCAGTTCGAAGGCGCATATTTTCGAAGAATATGTTGTTTCAGAATTTCCTTCGTTACCATAGACAGTGGCATCTATCAACAAAACGTCACGTCCAAGCATCTGGGATATAAGAGGTAACATATTAGAGGACGTATATGAATTTGAATACCTTTCCGATTGAACTATTTCAAACATCGAATCAATAATATTCCTTATTTTAGGCATCGGCATTCCGTCAGAATTAAGAGCGATGGGGTTCCCTCTATCCCCTCTATTATATGGATCGTTGTTATACGTCTCGCAAATTTCTTTCAATTTACCTGAATTCTCAGCAAAAAAAGCTGCTGAAGCTGTGTGAGGGTATATACTATCGTCATTCCGCATCATATATCGTGTTGCACGGAGCAATGCGTAGGGATCAATGGAGCCCTGCCCTAACCATTTCGAGTTTTTCGAAATGGTTAGGAGATTATCACACAATTTGCACAATGGATGTGCATATTCCACATTGGCAAACGGATGTCCATCTTTTGGGCAGTCCGCTAAGTATTTAAAAAATGCCATATTGTTTCTGGCCTTTGCTGAGGCTTTGCTAAGCTTGGCCATTATCGTTTTCAATTGATCATAGG
>JAIRKQ010000023.1 GCA_031260055.1 Puniceicoccales bacterium | reverse complement strand
GCCAGTATGGCTTCTCCGGGCCTCAAGGGTGACTCCCTGCCCTGGGACATGGTGGCTAAAATGGATTGCCCATGTCCCCCAACGGTGATACCGTTGGCAGCATTTAATTGATCCCTCGCGCCATTTCTATTAAGAACAAGGCATTCACACACCCTATGCATTTGTGAACGCACGAGCTCTGCGTGGGGAATGTAACAAAACGGGCTTTCCGTGAAATTTTCTGCACTCCCGAGAAACTCCATCCATGTTTCGAGCCTTTCGACATCCACATGGCCGGTAGCATCGGAACAATCCACCGCCACTTCATTTGCAATCGTTTGCCAAATTCCACGGGCTTCCCTCAAAGGCATGGTCCTGAGTCTAATGCGAACATCATTCCAATTATTCACGCCACCGGTTGTGCCACCAAATGCTTTCCTGATTCCGCCACCCAATATTTGATGTAGGTGTTTAGCCCTCTCAAAGGCTTTTCTATCTTCCTCGCCAAAATAGCTCGGGTCAAGGCCCGATACTTTCCCTTGACTCGCAAGGGTTTGCAACAGAGCTACTTCCGATCTATCGAGATTATATTTAACTGCAACTAAAAGGTGTACTAGAAAATTTTTGCTGGACTGTTCATTCACTAATCTGAACGCCACGAGTTTATTTAAAATCCGCACCGTCAATTTTCTAAGGCAATTCCATATGCCTAAATTGACAGCCAGATGATTAGCGTGTTCAACTTTACGGCTCCCCTTGGGTACACCTGAATGTGAAGTCCTTACCCCCGATTGCTTTCGAATTTCATCGGGTAGGATTTTTGAAGCAAGAGACAGATCCCTGTCCTTAAATTGTCCCCTCTTCTTTTTTTGACCGCTTGGCATGCCTTGTACGGCTGGATTTTCACCACCACTACCTCTTTGTACCCGCTTTTCCACAGCTAAATTCTTTCCTAGGATAGAAAATGGTACAATCTAAAGGACTTTTGTCAATATAATTTTAGCACGCTCCTAATTGAGCACTCTCGTACTTTTCAAGATGTGAAAATAAGCATTGAAGACTACTGTCATATTTTGCTTGTGTGACAAGTCCCAAATCCCCAAACTGCGACAATATGAAGTACATTTTCATTACCGGTGGAGTTGTGTCTTCTCTGGGGAAGGGACTGACGGCTGGCGCATTGGCAGCGTTGCTCGAATGCCATGGATACAGGGTAAAGCTGCAGAAATTTGATCCATATTTGAACATTGATCCCGGGACAATGAGCCCATTTCAACACGGTGAAGTGTATGTCCTCGACGATGGTACCGAGACAGATCTCGACCTTGGCCACTACGAACGATTCACTTCGACGAAATTGTCGAAGGAAAATAGTGTTTCGGCGGGGCAAATTTATTCTTCCATCCTGCAAAAAGAAAGGCACGGAGATTTTTTGGGAAAAACCGTCCAAGTTATTCCGCATGTTACCGATGAAATAAAGGAAAACTTTAAGCGTGGTGCTCAAAATTGTGATATTTTGATAACGGAAATTGGAGGTACGGTCGGTGACATAGAAAGCTTGCCATTCATAGAAGCAATGCGGCAAATGGCAATGGATGTTGGTAAATCCCATGTGCTTTTTTTGCACATGGCATTGGTTCCCTACCTACATCCCGCAGGAGAATTAAAGACCAAACCGTGTCAGCAAAGTGTCGCCAAGCTTCGAGAAATAGGTATTCAGCCTGATATTTTAATCTGTAGGTCAGAAATTAACATCCCTTCAGAAATTCGTGATAAAATTAGCATGTTTTGTAATGTTGAAAAACGATGTGTAATTGAAGAGCGTGATTTACAACTGTCGATCTACGAACTTCCCGTTGTTTTGCATGAAGAAAACCTCGATGGCATCGTCCTCGAATATCTTGGTCTCCAGCAAAAGAAATGTGACATTTCAAAATGGCAAAAAATTATCAAAATTTTGTCCACGGCTGAAAAATCTGTCCGGATAGGCCTAGTTGGTAAATATACGAGTCTAAAGGATGCCTACAGGTCCATTTTCGAGGCATTGACACACGCTGGTATAGCAAACAATTGTAGGATTGAAACGGTTGCCGTCGATGCCGAAGATTTGGAAAAACATGGGACTGAAGTATTGAAATCACTGGATGGAATTTTGATCCCTGGCGGTTTTGGAGATCGTGGAACGGAAGGGAAAATTCTAGCAGCTCAATATGCCAGGGAGAATAACATCCCATATTTTGGAATATGCCTCGGCATGCACATAGCAGTGATAGAATTTGCAAGGCACGTGGTAGGTATCTCTGCTGCTACCAGCGAAGAATTCGATGCCCACAGCCCTAGCAAAGTAATATTTTTAATGCACGATCAAAAAAGCGTAAAAGATAAGGGAGGGACAATGCGGTTGGGGTTGTATGATTGCGAATTGGTGCGTGATACCATCGCAATGAAATCCTACCAATCGAAAAAGATAGTGGAAAGGCATCGGCATAGGTACGAATTTAACCCAGCATTCGAAAAACTTTTTGCTGAAAATGGCTTAAAAATAGCGGGCCGTAATCCCCAAACAAACCTCGTGGAAATTGTAGAACTTTGTGCACATAGGTGGTTTGTCGCAGTACAGTTCCATCCAGAATTTTTATCCAAACCAACGGTGGCCCATCCATTATTTGTTGATTTCATAAGAGCAGCTCTACAAATGTAGCATATCGTTGGCAGCAAGCACAACCCTTCGGTTTTATAAAAAGCACTCAGGACACTACTGGATGCAATAATTTTTGAAGGTATTCCATGCGATTTTCGATACTGACTTTCAAATCTTGGATAGCTTGTTGCGATACAGGATCATTATCTAGTTCCTGAATTATACTGTCAAGTTCTTGTAAAATCTCACCTTTTTTCCCTAAAACCGCGGCAAGTGCTTCTTTTCTTTCTTCCGGAGATAACTGCTTTTCTACGTCGGGAACCATTGTAAACGTCCAGGGTAGGTTATTCGCAGAGACAAAAATATTTATGACCCATAATAACAGGTCAGCCAACAAGTTTGTAGACTTCGGTAAAAAAGTATTTGGATCTAGCTTAAATTTATCCGGCGTCGGATGCCCTAAATCAAATAGACACATGCGTTTATTCCCTGTGCTATCTGATACTACACCTATGTTATCTCCTTTATTCACGTCCTGATCATTTAATAGGCCTACTGATATGGCAAAAGCAAATTTCCACATTTCCTTTGAAATTTTGGCATCATGATCTTCGCTTCCAGAGAAGTATTTGTCAAGTGTTTGAAAGGTTTCCCCTTCTTTTTGGCCAGCCAGCTCTGTCATTAAAAAAAATCGCCCTTTACCATCTTTCTCTTCTACACGACCCAGTCTTGCATCCGGTACTACTTCCGGATTGATAATTCTAGCAAGCCTTAGCGCTGCAAATTCCTGCATCACAGAAATATTGATTTCGTCCCGCGTCTTTCTACCATACCAAGCTCTTAGTTTGCTTTTAGCATTTGGTACATAGTATTGTTTTCCTTTGACATTATCATCCCTATACATTACTTTAGCAACATATTTGGTTTCTATCGCAGAACCTTGGACCACTGAAGTATCGGAAAGAACAGCACTTGTACGATTTTGCAATGAGACAATTGCACCGCCTTCGACACCTCCTTTTTTTGCACCGACAATGGAAATTTTCTGCCCATCTTTAGCGGTTACTTCGACAATATGTTCGTCTACACGGCCTGAGGCTTGTCGTAAAATCTCACTCTCTACTTCTTTCGTAATAGTTATCACTACCTGACTCATAGTTGGGTGTGGTATGTTACGTATTTCGGGGCAAAGGTCAATGCTTTTAACCAAAAAATATTCCTTTCTTCTTTTTTGAAAGTTGTTTTCTCTATTGGAGTGTAAAAGTATGACCTTAGTATAAATTAATTTGTACTTTTTCTTTTGTGTTTCGCATATTTTACGGATTGCGTATGAATTTCCTGTTTAGAAAAGTTTTACATTTTCATAGTGGGATATCCTATGAAAATTTCCTGTTTGGGTTGCCTCAATTGCGATCACATCGAACCTATGGCAAATATTCGAGGAACCGAATTGTCTTAAATACGCCTTACACGTCTTTCGCAAAATATCCTTCTTTTTTTTATTCACCGCAAAATACCCTGGGACAAATGCATTCACTGACCTTAGCTTAACCTCGACAAAAACTAAAATATTATGGCACTTATCAAGTGCAATCAGATCTATTTCTCCTTTTCCATAGGCCCAATTCCTCTTCAAAATCTTAAAACCTTTTCGTTTCAAAAAGTTAGTCGCCAGGTCTTCTCCTTGCTTCCCTAAATCTATATTTTTAGCACTTTTTGTATGAAAAAATAAACAAATCCTTCCCCATTGCTCTGAAAGAGTTTCGATGATTTGTTTCCATATCCCCATGACTCGCCTTTGCAAAAAAAATAATACCGACCACTTAAACATAGCCGGCATTCATTTTTCAGTAAAATCGAGAAAAATTGTTAGGCAACTAATTCTTTAAATTTGCTTCCCACCTTAAATTTAACCGTTTTAGAAGCCGGAATTTGGATCCTAGCATGGGTTTTTGGATTGACTCCTGTACGAGAGGCACGCCTAGCGACCGAAAAAGACCCAAATCCTATCAACTGGACACTTTTTTTCGTCTTGATCCCATTCATAATAGCCTGCAAAACGTTGTTCAGTGCACGTTCTGCGCAAGCCTTTGAACAGTCATCACCGCTTAATCTCTTTATCTCTTCTACAAGTTCAGCTTTATTCATTGTTTTACTCCTTTTGCAAATTTAGTTTTTATCCAACCACCAATCTGGGGAAGATAATAGGAGAAAAAATAACGCATTGCAAGCAATTTGTTAATCAAAAATGCTTTTTCATGCAAAAAAAGGATATTTTTTCTCAAAAAGTTGAAATTTTTAAAAAAAATGAAAAATGTGACACTGTTTTTCCACTAATTTTTTATTTTAACTCGTTGGAAACGACGCAAAAGCTTCATATTAGAGTAGAGTTATTTGACTAATTTCGCCTTAAATCACTGCTTCACAATATTTTTCATCGGTGTAAAGCAATTTACAAAATGCCTTTCCCATTTGAATTAGAAATATTGTTGTATCTTAACATATTAACAATTAAAGGTTGAGCATGATGATCGAATGTCCATTTCCCAAAAAATATCCATCACTTTTGCACAGGGATGATGAATATTTTATGTCAATGGCATATAACCAAGCCATTGAGGCGTGGAAACACAACGAAACTCCCGTTGGGGCAATTGCCGTTTTGGGTAGCGAAGTTATTGCTTCCGCGTATAATTCGGTAATAACTCTAAACGATCCAACGGCTCACGCAGAAATGCAGGTCATAACACAAGCTGCAAGGGTTATCGGCGATTGGCGATTAAACGATGTGGCAATTTATGTAACAAAAGAGCCTTGCCCCATGTGTTCCGGGGCAATGATTATGAGCCGAGTCGGAATTATTGTTTTCGGCGCATCGGATAGTAAAATGGGCCTACTTGGTGGATGTTTTCGATTGCAAGATTTAAAAACCATCAACCACCGCCCCGTAATCAAGTCTGGAATTCTTGCAGAAGATTGTGCCCTATTGATGCAAGCATTTTTCACCATGAAACGGGAGGGACAATGGCATGGAGGTTTTAAATAAAGAGTGCGATGCATTTCTGCATCGCACAATACCATACATAATTAGATGAAGGAAAAATAAGCTCGAACAAATAATGTTCTCATCTGAGCTTACGATGAGCAATCATGTAAAATTCGAACGCTTGTAAAGTAAAAAATGTAAAATTTTTTTATTTTTCAAATAATGTCACATCCAATGAATTTCACTATATTTGTTTAAAATCAAATAACTATATAATGATTGCTTTTCAAAATCTTAGGAAAAACCTCTTTTTCTCCCCTCCACCTCATACTTGACGACAGCCTTAAAAAGATTTACGTAGAGAACTTTTCACGAATATTATCTCCCTGGCTTTACGCCTTTTATCTCAACCGTCAATTTCCCATGTTTGTACTTATCTTTCCCAATTTTTCTTTGGACTGAACCAATCGTTATCTTTATATGTGTTTTTAATCCCCACGAACGTTGTAATTAAATAGGCTCCAAACAAAAATGCCTGGGAATATTCTCTGATAATAAAATTGTGGATACAAAGGTAAACATTACTAATCAACCAAAGCATATAGCTTAATTTCATACGGAGTGTGGCATTATAAAAAGATCCTAAAAGAGCTATTGTGACAAAAAGGCTTGTAAGCGTCATGTTTCCTTTTTAAACGGAGAAAAGGAGTATGCCAGTAAAATTTTTGATCTTGGATAAATAATTTTTTGATAATTGTGTCATATTAGATAAAGACTTTTATCCTCCGAAGGGAAGGTATTTTTCTATTACGGTACAGGGTAAAAGAGTGTAACTTTTTAAGATAAAATGCTTGATTCTAATGTTTTAAATTTCAGACTGTGCGACTCAGTTGAATGATGCACCACTAGCTCAATTGGATAGAGCGTCTGACTACGGATCAGAAGGTTATGGGTTCGACTCCTATGTGGTGTGCCACTTTTCCCATGGGGCTGTAGCTCAGTTGGTAGAGCGCTACAATGGCATTGTAGATGTCGTCGGTTCGAG
>JAIRKQ010000014.1 GCA_031260055.1 Puniceicoccales bacterium | reverse complement strand
CTTCGCTAACCCACCAGTTAAAATCATCGCCCAGGCGGACAATACACCAATTTAATTTATCAGATGCCATACTTTATAGGAATGGCCGCCATACAATTAATAACTTCATTCTCGTAAAGTAAAATTTACCAAAGTTTATTTTTTTAAATTGTTAGATACATAAAAAAAGATAAAACTTATGCGATGAGCAAAAACAGAGGATTTTCCTTGATCGAAATGCTAATCGTTTTGGCGATAATGGCTGGCATAGTCGGACTGTTGGTCACAAACATGGATGGCATATTTGGCAGAAGCAAGGAACAAATGGCCCGTATATTTGTCAATGAGACCGTAAAAGTCCCGCTGATGGCCTATAAAATAAGCATTGGGGAATACCCTTCTACGGCTGAAGGACTGAAGGCTCTCGTAAATGCCCCTGCAGGGAAGGAACATAGGTGGAAGGGTCCGTATATGGAATCTCTTCCTCAGGATCCCTGGGGAAATGACTATCGTTACGCCTATCCCGGAGTGCATAACAAAGCCAAGTATGATGTTTGGTCGAATGGAAACCCCGGCAAAGATGAAAAAATAGGTAATTGGTGAATTTGCATCATAAACAGGCATTTTCGCTCATAGAAATAATCGTCGTCCTTGGGTTGATGGCCACCTTGATCGGTGTTTTTGCGGCTAGTTTTCACACAAATTTTGACCTTCAAAACGAAATCGTCGACATCAACAGGGCAATAAGGCAGGCTCGGAACGCTTCCATTGTAACTAACCAGCCAACCTTTCTGGTCTATGATTCAGGAAAATTTTCAATTTTTGATACCTTTGGAGAGAAAATATCCGAGCTCGAATGTGACCTGCATAATTCCACAGTGGAACAGAGTTTTAAGCATGGGATAAAATTCGATGCGCTTGGATTTTTTACGAAATTCACTGTAGCATATGGAAATATGGAGTATACTAGCGACATATTGGCCGGGACTTTAAATGAAAAGAAAAGGTAGAAAGGCTTTTTCTCTGTTCGAGGTTGTCGTAGCTGTGGCCATATTTTCCATTGCAGCCGTTGCCTTGACGACAAGTATGGCAAATGGCCTGCTGTGCCGGCGCAATGTAGAAGATCATGGCATAAATTCGTTCGAATATGCGTTTGTATCCCACATCATTCGAAACTCAGAATCTATCTACGATGCCACCCGATTGTCGAGCCTCTCTTTACCGGATGGCAGAAAGATAGAAACAAATATCGTAATAACTCCAACGGATTTGGAAAGCTTATTCCTAGTGGATATAACCATTAATGGGCACCAGTATAAATCTCTCTTTGCCAATAAAAATTGGCAATAGACCCTTGCTTAGCTTATTCTTATATATCCGAAACAGCTTTGAACTTACCAGAAATCTTGATAAAACTTGATACGGAGCTCAGGTCCATGCTGACACGCATCATTCCACCTTCACCGATGGCATAATTAAAGTCAGCATCATCGGCGCTGAGAGGCGACAAAGTTAGTCCTTTCCAGACATTCTTTTTATTTGTGCATTTGCCAAAATTAAAAATATTTTTACTGCTAAAATTTTCTATTTTCATAAATTTTCCTTCTCCAATAGTATCGTTGCAAAAGTTAATGTCGTAGTTGCAAAGGTTAGTGTCTCCATAAAACTCAAGGTCGTCTATACCAGCAAGCGATGCCTTTCTTCTTTTTTCGCTTCTTTTTCTATCTATCCACTTGACTGAGTCAGGGATGTCATTTCTACCTAATTTTTTCATTTGTGAAAATTTTTACTATTTTTTATCAAGTCTCCATACTCGGTGATGGAACGACGGAAATGTCAAGATAAAAATTAACCTTTGCGAAAACAATTTTCCTTTTCTGCCGCTTTAGCCTTTCCAAATCGCAATAATTTCACACCTCACTCTCTGATTTAAGCGAGCCTTGTTTGAAGGCGTGAACTTTGCGAATAAAATTCGGAGATAAAATTTCTATTCGAATATATCAGAAGTAGCTTTGAGCTTCTTAGAAATTTTTATAATACCTGCTACAGCGCTTAAATCCATGCCAACGCGCATCATCCCACCTTCACCAATAGCACAATTAGCAGTGCCGTTAAAGTCAACATCGTCGGTACTGAGAAATGAGGAAATTCGCCTCGGCAAAATACTTTTTCTATTGGCACGTTTACTCAAGTAGAAAACGTCATTGGTTCCTATTTTTTCTATTTTCATAATTCTGTTTAATTTATGTTAACCTTGGTACTCGGTATTGAAGAAATTAAAATGTCAAGGCAAAAATTAGTTTTCGCTATAAAAAGATTCCGCCTCAATCCTTTGCAGCCAATTTATTGGCATGTTTGCATCCTTAAAATAGCTAAAAATTTCGTTTATCTTGGCAACTTCATCGCTCTCCTTTGCACAGCAAAGGTATCGGTACAGCGCTTCAGCTCTAAAATGTTTACCGATCATCTCATTATGGCCTATCTCATCCAAAATGGCGAAACATTTTTCCCGTTCTCCCAAATTAAACAGCGATAGCGCTTCCAAAATCCTTCCATGGTGGGGAAAATCCGTTTTATTTGAGCTTTTCACTGGAAAAGCCTTTGCGGCCCATGAGTAAAGCAAAGAAGCCAGTTTAAAATTATTCTTAGCAAAAGAACTGTCCCCCAGATCCAGCAAAACAAGTCCGGCAAGTGGGTGATTTCCACAACTTTTGCCATACTTACTACCATATCCTTGCCAATGAACGTGCTTTTTTATGAACTTTTCCTTGCTGGAGTTGTCTGTTAAGTTGGTATAATCGCATATTTCCTTTGAACTACATTCCGAAGCAAATCCGGAAATAAACCAAACCAAAACAATGGCCAATACCACGCAAATTGTTGCCCCTAAACCAAGGTAAACTCCTTGGGAGTGTTTCTTGAAAAAACAGCACATCTTCTCGCGCAAGTTGCCGTCAGAAGAGGCTTCATCCATTTTGTTGTTTACATTTCCCATATAACGACAAATTTTTACCAATTCGGAAAATAAATATTATTGTGCGTAGATCGCAATGCAATTTCTATGCTGAGATGTTTTTGTAGTCAATTAAACGGATCAAAGAAGGTAACGTTGAACGGTAGCGAAAGTCATCACTTGATCTCCGTTTTACGTGCCAACAAAGGGACGGAGGTGGAACTGATCGACGGTTGCGGGACAGTGGCTAGGGGCCACGTAGAAAATTTCGATAAAAGCGCAGCTCAAATCGCCATAGAAACTATACGCAGAGAAAGCAAACATTTTCATTTATCCCTAATTCAAGCAGTGTTGACAAACAGTAATACGGAGTTTATTCTGAGAGAGGCCTGTGCCATTGGAGTTTCCAAAATATGCATTTTACAAGCGGAAAGATCGGAATCTAAAATAAGAGACAAGCTCGACGCTAAGCTTGCCCATTGGACTAAGTTGCTGATTGAAGCTTGTAAACAATCTGGGAATTCCTTTCTCCCGGAATTGTCGTTTGCCAAAAATGTCGAAACATTGAGCACAGATGGAAGTACCGCCAAACTTTTTGGAAACATAAGTGCTTCGGCGCGGTATTTAATCCGCGAACTGCAACCGATTAACAAGCCGTGCGACATCACCATTGCAATTGGCCCGGAAGGAGATTTTTCAGATAGAGAAAAAGAAAATTTTTCGAGTAAAAATTTCGTCGGTTGCAGGCTTTCCAACAATGTGTTGCGTTCCGAAACTGCAGCAATTTATGCGTTGAGCGTAATAGACAATTACATGAATTCAATATGCTAGCCGATCAGTACAAAAGGGATGAATTTACAAAAAATCTAGCCCAAAATTTTTCCGTAATTGCGTCACCTGGAACGGGTAAAACAACGGCGATAACCGATCGCATTGTGAACCTAGTTCGCTCCGAAGCGTCGCTCAAGAATTTCATTGCTGTTACATATACTGACAAAGCTGCGAAGGAAATAAAAGAGAGAGTTTATGGGAAAATCCTGACCGGCGAAACAATTTCAGGGGTAACCTTGAAAAATTTAGAGGGGGTTTTTTTTGGAACAATCCACGGGTTTTGTGCAAAATTTTTGCGTGAACACTACGGGAAAGCTCATTTAAACAAAGATTTCGAAATCGTTGGTGATGACCGTGATCTTTGGCACAAATTTACTTCGCAGATAAGCAAAATTATCGACAAAATCATCCCCATTGGGCTCCGCGACTGCTTGGTAAATCATTTTAAACTGAGAGAAATTCTGCGGCAAGCATGGGAAGTAACGGTGCCGACTACCTGTGGTAAAAATTTTATCCCCCCTCCGATGGGAGACATAGCTGAGATTTTAGCCTATGAAGCGTCGACCAATGAGGACAAAATTCATGACTTTCAAAGAGACATAAAGCTCTGGATGAATTCTAAGGGAACGTGCTTATTTCCGGAAATACCGAAAATAAGAGAGCAAAATTTTAGCAAACACTGTAGTGAAAAAATACAAACATACCTGCAGTGGAAATCCGAAATGGAGTGCTACCTCGCAAACAGGATTAGCGAGGAATATATTGCTTTTAAGATCGCCCATAATTCCTTGGGTTATAACGAATTAACAAATTTGACGCTAAAAATTTTAGCGGACAAGGAGTACAGAGAAGAATACGTCCAAGATTACGCCGT
>JAIRKQ010000005.1 GCA_031260055.1 Puniceicoccales bacterium | reverse complement strand
CAAATGTCCATATCTCCTCCTATGGAATGTAAGGATACTTAATGCTCTCCCTTTGTCAATTATAATTTACGAAATTTTCGCAAAATTTGTGAAATCTTCGTAAATTTATGGGAACGGAGACTTAGGGGACTATGGCAGAGATCTTCGAGGTGGAAATTTTCAAAGTTTGCGCTAGTTTGCTTCTGCAAATGTTTCAATACTCCTCGGTATTGCCAATTTAACAAAGATTTAGGTGGGGAAAAGGTAAGTTTTACTTTTTTGAACCGCCATCGACTGTCATTTTTATATGTAATTCACGCAATTGCTTATCGCTTGCGGGACATGGAGACTGGGACATCAAGTCTATCCCCCGTTGGGTTTTGGGAAATGCAATGACATCCCGTATGCTTGTGATGCCACACAGTAGAGCCACTAGTCTGTCGAGACCGAGAGCTATGCCTCCATGGGGAGGGGCTCCTAATTTAAAAGCCTTTAGCATGTATCCAAATCGATCATTGACCACATTTTCCGGAATTTTCAATATTTCCTTGAAAACATATTCCTGCAATTGTGGTTGGTGAATTCTCACACTACCGCCGCCGAGTTCCATACCATTTAAAACGATATCGTAGTGTTGGCCACGGACATCTTGAGGAGCCGATTCCAATAGTTCCATATCCTCAGGCACAGGTGCCGTAAAAGGATGGTGGGTTGCAACGAAACGTCCCTGTTGTCCATCAAATGTCATCAAAGGAAAATCTATTACCCATAGGAAGTTAAATTGGTCACCAGGAAAGACCATTTTACCCTTTGCCACTGCCAAATCGCGACATTCCAGCCGGATTCTCCCAAGGATCGTACATGCCTGTTCCCATCCATCGGCGGCAAAAAAGATGATGTCGTTCTCTGTCATGTCCAATTCCTTCGCAAGGACCGCCTTTTCTCCATCGGACAAAAATTTTAGGATCGGAGATTTCCACTGTCCATTTTCTATCTTGATATAGGCTAATCCTTTTGCTCCGAGAGTTTTGGCGATGTCTTCCAAATTTTTCATCTCCCCTTGGGAAATTTCTGCCAGTGATTTTGCGTTAAAAGCTTTGACACACCCGCCATTTTTGATAGTGGAAGAAAAGACATTAAAACTGGAAGATTCGAACAAACCTGAGAAATCATGGATTTCCATGGCAAACCTTGTGTCGGGTTTGTCGGACCCAAAGCGATCCATGGCATTTCGAAATGATAAGCGGGGAAATGGAGTTTCAATGGTGACATTTCGCGTAGCTTTCCAGATATTTTGTAGCATTCCTTCCACCAAAGAATAAATATCTTCGCGGTCAACAAATGACATCTCGAGGTCAATTTGCGTGAACTCCGGCTGCCTATCTGCCCGCAAATCTTCATCTCGAAAGCACCTTGCGAGAGAATAATATCTTTCCACACCAGCCACCATCAACATTTGTTTGTACTGCTGCGGAGATTGGGCAAGGGCATAGACGCACCCGGGATTTAACCGGCTTGGGACTAGGAATTCGCGAGCTCCTTCCGGCGTCGTTTTAAACAAATAGGGCGTTTCTATCTCCAAAAATCCATTCTCGTCCAGATAATTTCTTACCGCACATACTGTCCGATGGCGAATTTGTAACCGGTGAAAGCTTTTTGGCCTGCGAAGATCGAGGTAACGATAGGTCAATCGTAGATCTTCACTCACGCTATCAATTTTGAGATCCGACATGGGGAAAGGTAAAACATCGCAGATATTATGGATTATTAGTTCATCGACCACGACTTCAATGGCTCCCGTTGTTATTTTGCCATTCACCGTATCGGGTGGCCTCTTGGAAACTGTTCCGCAAACCTCGATCACAGATTCATCACGCAAAGAATGTACGGCCTGCAACCTATCATTGGAAGGATCGAAGACCAGCTGGGTAATTCCTTCCCTGTCTCGCAAGTCTATGAAAAATAATCCTCCATGATCGCGAATGGCATGAACCCAACCAATAAGCCTTACTTCTGTGCCGATATCGTCAACGGTCAACTGGTTGCAATGGTGCGATCTTTTCATATTTTAATACTAGTTACGTAGCTGAATGTGGATAAAATGTGAAATTTATACCATTTCAAGATAATTGTCACAGACTGCTAGGTTTTGTTAAACAGGACAAATGTCTGGTTTGAAAAATTTGTTCCCAATACACCATTTCACCGTGATGAATTTTCCAGGATGGCTATCTTTTTTATGCGTTTCAAATGGCGGGTTTCGAACTTTGTATTAAGAAACGTATCCAATATCTCTTGGGCAATTTTTGCATTTACAAAATTTGCTCCAAGGCACAAAACATTAGCATCATTGTGCTCCCGAGCAAATTTGGCAATTTCTACATTCCAGCAATTTGCTGCGCGAACGCCGCATACTTTATTTGCTGCGATACTCATGCCAATCCCACTCTTACAAATTAAGAGACCGAAATCGCTCTTGAAAGAAGCAATATCTTCCGCCACACACTTAGCATAGTCGGGATAATCTACGGGGATTTCGTCGGAAAATGCTCCACAGTAAAAGATATCCATATCGCTTTTACTTAGATATTTTATCAAAAGCATTGCCAATTTATACCCCCTATGGTCACTTCCAACACTAATTTTCATTGTTATTTGCTAAAAATTTTACTATGGATTCTATTGCCGAACCGATATCAGCACAAACACGTCTATAGTCATCGATATGTCCAAAAAATGGATCAAAAATATCCTTATCCTCAATATCTAAAAATTCTCTGACAAGAAAACATTTCTTGCCTATGCCTTTAAAATTTGACAACAAAAATGTTCTATGATTTTCAGCCAAACAAAAAATCGCGGTGGCAGAATCCAAAAGTTTCTGCGTTACCCTTTGGGAAACATGCCCACTAATGTCTTGATTTAAATCCTTCATCACCCGTATGGCAAGATCGCTGGCTCGGCCGTGATCGGTCGCCATTATCCCGGCTGAACATACACAAAAATTATCTGCGAGATGAACCCTTTGTAAAGCGGCTTTAAGCAAATATTCTGCTATGGGACTTCTGCAAGTATTACCGGAACATACGAATATTACACATTTTTTCTCCATAGGTAGAATATGGCCAGTATGCTTAGTGAAAAATTTTTAGCAACATAAAGCTTTGATGGAGACATTATTTGTTGAATTTTGACAAAAAATTGCTAGCATTTCCCATGGTATGTGGCAACTTTGGGGGATATTTTCGATCATAATTATCGTTGGCCTATATGCCGATGTGGTGTTGGCCAAAGCACAATATGCTCAAGCAAATCATAGACCCCATGCATATATGGTAATTGCGTGGATATTCCTTGCAGTATTTTTTGGACTACTGGTGCATTTTTCCCTTGGATACGAAAGTACCTTGAAATTTTTCACTGGATATATCCTTGAGTTATCGCTATCCGTCGACAATTTGTTCGTGTTCATGACCATATTTTCATATTTTCACATAGTGAACAAAGCCCAACAAAAAGCACTTACCTATGGCATGGTAGGAGCTATGGGAATGAGGATGATCTTTGTTTTCACGGGCATTACATTGCTAAACAAATTTAAATGGTTGATTCATGTCTTCGGTGTCATGTTGATAGTTTCAGCCATTGGCATGTTCAAATCGGAGAAACAACGGAATGATACTAGCAATTTGCTGACAAAAATGAAAACTTTTCTAAAAATAAAACATTCGGAGGATGATTTGGCATTTTTCACAAAATGTGGAAACAAGTGGTATGCCACTCCTTTGTTGGCATGCGTGATTACCATTGAAATCGTCGATATCATATTTGCGGTGGATTCGGTACCAGCGGTCTTGTCCATTACAAAAACTCCGATTCTTGTTTATTCCTCGAATGTTTTTGCGATCATTGGACTTCGATCTTTGTACATATGCCTAACACAACTAATCGATAAGTTCCACCTGCTCCAGTATGGTATTGCGGTAAATTTAATATTCGTTGGAACAAATATGATATTCTCAGAAGTTTATCACATTCCTACCGTTGTAAATACCATAGCTATCATATCTATCTTTCTGGCCACCATGGCCATATCTTGTCTAACCATGAAACAGCGGCATTGATGACATCAATTTTAGGGGTACAAAATTTTCGCCAATTGTTATTTTCCGACTGGACATTTACAGTGCGTAAACTATTTATGATCGCCCAATGAATCTAAAGGATACTTTAAACTTGCCAAAGACAAATTTCCCCATGCGGGCAGATTTAGTCAACAGGGAACCCATTAGGGTGAAAAAGTGGCAAGAGGGTAGGGTATACGAAAAAATACAACGAAAAAATGCCCAGGGGAAACCATTCGTCCTCCATGACGGGCCTCCCTTTACCAATGGATATGTGCACATAGGGACGGCCTTAAATAAGATTTTGAAGGATATTATTGTCCGTTACAAAACCATGCGAGGCTTCCGAACACCCTACGTACCGGGTTGGGACTGCCATGGGCTCCCCATAGAACATAAAGTAGTCAAGGAGCTCCGCGAAAAAAAAGAAGACTTCGATGCCCTATCACTGCGAAAAGCATGCACGGCGTATTCTCAAAAATTCATAAAAACACAGCGTTCTCAATTCGAGCGGTTGGGCATACTTGCCGACTGGGACAACGGCTACCGTACCATGGATCCTGCCTATGAGGAATGTGTGCTTAATTTTTTTGCGGATTGTGTTGCCCAGGGATTAGTCTATCGCAGCAAAAAACCTGTTTATTGGTCAATACCATGCAAAACCGCACTGGCAGAGGCAGAGGTTGAATATAGGGAACATGTCAGCCCATCGATCTGGGTGAAATTTAAACTTACCGATGAATCCCTTGGATCCTTGAAAATTAGTGGCACAACCCATGTGGTAATTTGGACGACTACACCATGGACGATCCCGTCCAACCTCGCCATCGCCGTACATCCGAACTTGAAGTATGTCATCCTAAACTGTGGCCATGAAAATTATCTGGTCTGCGAAGATAGGGTACAGGATTTTGTCCAAAGTTGTGGCATTGAGAATTTTGACATAACTGCGACTTTCCAGGGGGTTCAGTTGGAAGGGTTACAGACGAAGCATCCTCTAATCAACAGACCCAGCCAGATCGTTCTGGCAAATTACGTAACAACCGATTCGGGAACAGGATGTGTTCACACTGCGCCGGGACATGGCCTCGAAGACTATAATACGGGAATTGCATATAAACTGGACGTCTATTGCCCTATCGACGACGATGGAAAGTACGTCAACGATGGGCAAATACCTCCGGAATTGGTTGGCGTAAGTGTTCTGGACAGTGGTGGCAAGTGCGAAGCAAATGATAGGGTCATCGAAATGTTAAATTTGGCACAGGCGCTATTGGCTAAAAAATTGTACAAACATCAATATCCCCATTGCTGGAGGTCCAAAACACCGGTAATTTTTCGTGCCATGGCCCAGTGGTTCATCGCCCTAGATAAAAACAACCTACGGGAAAAGATGCAAGAATCCGTCGGTGATGTAAATTGGGTACCGGTGTGTGGTGAAAATCGGATAAGAGCAGCCATTGCTTCCAGAAGCGACTGGTGTATTAGCCGCCAACGTGTTTGGGGAATCCCATTGCCAGCATTTTACGATGAAGCCGGCAACGCGTTGCTCGATGAACAGGTCATTCGCGGTGTTGCCAAAAAAATTGGGCAGAGAGGATCCGACTTTTGGTTTGAGTCCGACGAAGAAACCCTATTGGATGGAATCAGATTACCGGATGGTTTTTCCGCTAAAAAGCTCAGAAAGTGTATGGATTCGTTGGACGTTTGGATAGATTCCGGCAATAGCCATCGGGCCGTTTTAAAAACGAATGCCTCATTGGTATGGCCAGCGGATATGTATTTGGAAGGGAGTGATCAACATCGCGGATGGTTTCAATCGTCGATGTGGACGAGCGTAATTTCTGGGGAAAAAATTGCTCCATTCAAAAATGTCCTGACCCATGGTTTTGTTGTCGGGGAAAATAGGAAGAAAATTTCGAAAAGTGATGGGAAGCCTCAGACCGCCGATGACTACGTGAACAAGTTTGGAGCAGATGTCATAAGGCTATGGATTTCTTCGGAGGATTTCCGCAACGATATAGCAATTTCCGATGACATAATCAACCACATATCCGCCACCTATCGAACTTTCAGGAACACGCTACGGTTCCAAATCGGGAACCTGTTTGATTTCAATTTTGAAAAGGATCGCATCGAGCAGGAAAAAATGACGTTAATCGATAAATGGATACTACAAAAAACCAAAAATCTCATCGAAGCGATTACATCCGCCTATGATGCCTATGAAATACACAAGGTTTATCAGTTGCTGAACAGATTTTGTTCCGTTGAACTATCAGCCACATACCATGATATTTTAAAGGATAGGTTATATACATTTGCGCCCAATTCCTACGAACGTAGGTCATCTCAAACGGCAATTTTCATGATTTTTGATATGATACTTGCTTTACTTGCTCCAATTACTACATTTACCTGCGATGAGGCAATGGCATACGCATTAAATAACAGTGATTTTGGGGAAACTTACATCCAACTTATGGATTGGCCGAGTATGAGCACGATAGACTTTTCGAATGAGGAACGAGAATTTGACGCATTGCTATCATTTAAAACGAAAGTTAATGAACAGCTTGAACAGGCTAGACAGAGCAAATTAATTGGACAATCTCTCGATGCCAAGGCGGTCATTGAAATTTCTCCAAAAGATAAAATGTTCCCACTATTGCAAAAATATCAGGAAATTTTACCCGAAGTATTTATAGTTTCCCAGGTGGAAATTAGAGAAATAGCCCTCGATGGGCAGTGTTCTATCAGAATAACTACTGCAAGTGGTGAAAAGTGTCCTCGCAGCTGGAAATGGGTCGATCATCTCGTCGACGCTGGAACATTCGGTAAAGTATCACAGAAATGTTTCGAGGCACTTGCTGAAAAATATGAAAATCTTTTAAAATAGCATTTACGACAATATGAGTGTTTTAGAAAACATTAATCAGGTGGCAAAAGGTAAATATTTTGCCAGGGCAAGGAAAAATGATGATGCTGTTTTTTCTATCGACGATGCCCGTGAATTGATACGGGCGAGAAAAGAAAGAGTTGAGACAGAAAAACATGAAGAAGTTATTGAAAAGAAAAAGGATATCCTAGCCCAGCAAATTGATACGCAGACCCAGCAAAAAGTAGGGGCAGCATCCATAGCCGATATTTTTGGGTTCGACCCCATACGTTCAAAGCAAGTCAATGTCGGAGACAAAAGCCCCGACGAAATTCCCCAAAAATACAGGAAATACTACAAACTTTTACTGAAATTGAAAAGCGATCTCAAAAAAGAACTTTCCAAGTTGACAACTAGTAATTTAGCCATTTCTGTTGGTGACACTCAGGATGTCGTTGACCACGAAATCGAGTCTTTTGATTCCGAATTTGCCATAGCGTTAATGTCCAGCGAACAGGAGGCATTAACCGAGGTCGAAGAAGCTATTCAGCGAATTTACGATGGCACCTATGGCATTTGTGAGTTGACGGGTAAACCAATAGAGCCCCAACGATTGCTTGCCGTACCATTTGCTAGATTTTCAATCGAAGGGCAGATGGCGAAAGAAAAAGAAAAGAATAAACCGACAGAAGCTCCGGGTGGTTCGATTTTCCAGATTGATCAATCGGCCGATGAGTTAGCAGACTTTGAAACCAAAGAAAATGAGTAATTTTACCAGATGCGTTTGTTTTGCCACCGTATGTTTGGTTGTGTTGATCGACCAAGCGACTAAGATAATTGTCCAGACTTTCGTGAAAAATGATGTGATCAGAATAAATTCATTCCTATCCTTTGTCTATTCTGAAAATACAGGGGCAGCCTGGAGTATGTTTGGCGGACATTCGTCCATTCTAGCCATGTTTGGAGTCTTATCGATGGCCGTTCTAGGCCTTGCGCACAAACAATTTAAAATGACTTTTCAGAAAGTCCTTGGGGCGATGGTTTTTGGTGGAATTCTTGGCAATACCCTCGATAGAATTTTTCGGGGATATGTAATTGATTTTATAGGTGTCGATTTAAAATTCTACCATTGGCCGGTATTTAACATTGCCGATAGCGTTATTTGCATGGGCGTGGTAATTTTGTTATTTACTTTTCGACAAAAAGTACAAAAAGCGAGATAAGTCTGTGTTTCATTAGCTAACAGTTTTTTAAAAAAATGTCCAATCGTCCAGAGCCTTTAATTAGTATTTCAAATCTTTGCAAAGATTATGGCAAGAATAGGATCTTAAAACACGTATCTTTCCAAATAGAAAGTGGCGATTTGGTTTCGGTAATAGGGCCGTCGGGCTGTGGAAAGTCGACATTGCTGCGATGTTTGAACTGTTTGGAAGTATTGGACGATGGAGAAATCACCATAGACGGCGTTTGCCTACGTACGGTAGATCATGAAAAAAATGAAGATTTTTTTTGGCAGCAAGCCCATGAATTACGCCAAAATGTAGGGATGGTTTTCCAGTCATTTAATTTATTTCCCCACAAAACGCTGCTGGACAACGTAACCCTCGCTCAAATAGTTGTTAAGCATGAACAGCAAGAAAAGGCTAAGGCTTTGGCGATGTCATTGCTGGAAAAGGTTGGACTAGGAAGTTTCAGTGGACGCTATCCCTGGAGTCTATCCGGGGGCGAAAAACAGCGGGCGGCCATCGCCCGGGCATTGGCAATGAAACCGAAAGTCATGCTGTACGATGAACCAACTTCCTCCCTTGATCCGGAAATGGTGGAAGAAGTTTTACAGGTCATGCGTGACCTTGATGCGGAAGGGATGACACAGATTATTGTTACCCACGAAATGCGCTTTGCCAAAGATGCTTCCGACTATATAATTTATATGGAAAATGGTGAAATTATAGAAATTTCCGATGAGGATGAAATTTTTATAAACCCGCAGGATGACAGAACCCGTAGATTTCTCAAGCGATACATGTAATGAAAAGTTTCTATTTTATCGTATTATTGTTGTTTGGATCTGTTTTATCGGCCGATGAATCAGTGCTGCGCTGGGCTGCCGATGCGGAAAGCGGGGCACCAAACGTGTTCTATGAGAATGGGGATCTGTCAAAGCTGGTGGGATTTGAGAAGGAGATCATAGATCACATTGCAAAACGCCTCGGACGCAGAGCAGAATTCCACCAAAATGATTGGGATAGCCTAATCTCTGGCCTTCAAAGAAATCTGTACGATATAGTCATTAATGGTTTTTCACCCGAAGAAGGGAAAGAGAATAGTGCCATCTTTTCGAATCCATACTATGCCTGTGGCTTATCACTCATCGTTCGCTCGAATACCGATAATATCAAATCTATCCTCGATTGTAGTGGAGCCATTGTCGGTGTTTTGCGAAGCTCTAAGGCGGAAAGTATTTTGACAAGTAGTCTAAAAAATGTCAAAGTCATTGGCTACCCAAATGAATACTGTGCCATTTCCGATCTAAAAAACAAACGCGTAGACGCCATCCTATTGGATGGACAAATTGCAACCTATTATATTAAGAAGCTATCCGGCTTAAAAATTGTTGATGAGCTCGACGAGACAAAGTATTCCATCGTATCAGCTCCTGGGAATAGGGAACTCATGACCGCAATAAATGAGATCATCGGAGATATGCAACGGGATGGTTCCCTTGATGTGATCGTATCAAAGTGGGATCTGCACAACACCTCTTATTCTCGGTTGTGTGAAATATCCGGAGGATTAAAGATAGAACCCTCGAGTTCAAATTCTGAATCTTCTGGAAAGCAAGATAAATCAACGGTCCAGTATGTCAAAGTGTTACCTTTTTTCATAAAAGCTGCCTGTGTTACCCTAATGATATCAATTTTGTCAATGTGCGTAGCCATAGTCCTGGGGCTTTGTTTCGCAATTATGAGGGTATACATGCCAAAGTGGATAAGCTTTTTTGCCATTTCAATGATAGAACTTTTACGGGGAATTCCGCTTTTGATCCAATTGTTTTTCGTTTTTTATGGCCTCCCATGTATAGGAATAACACTACCGCCATTGGTCGCTGGAATACTAACCCTCGGAATGAATTATGCCGCCTACGAAGCAGAAAATTTTCGTGCTGGAATGGCAGCCGTTCCCTATGGTCAGATGGAAGCAGCACGAGCCTTGGGCATGAACCAATGGCAATCTTTGCGCCATGTTATCCTGCCACAAGCCTTTACGTTTGTTTTGCCACCGCTTACGAATGATTTCATCGCGATTTTAAAAGATTCATCCCTCGTTTCGCTGATCACGATAATGGAATTGACAAAAACCTATATGTTGATTGCAAGTAATTCGTTCAACTTCTTTGGAATGGGTGCGATCGTCGCTCTTATCTATTTCCTAATAGGGCTGCCTTTTGCACAACTCGCCAAATTAGCGGAAAGACATTTGAAACTTGAGAAGCGAGCCTATTCTTCTCGGAAAATAGGGGGGAGATATAACCGCTAGTAAAGCCAAATAAAGAATCAACCCCTTTTACTATTTAAAATTATTCCAATTGGGCCTTTTTATATATTTCTAGGAGAGCTGCAAAATCCTCATCCCGAGAACCGCTTGTAATGACATAATCATACATGGGAGCCATTTTTATTTCATTTTCCGCCGTTTGAAGGCGTTTGGCTATTGATTCCGCCGTTTCAGTCCCCCGACCAGCGATTCTTTGTTTGAGCTCATCCAGGCTTTTGGGAGCAATAAAAATTGTAACCGTCCGAAAATTGTTTTTTTGCCTTAAAATTTGTTTAACTCCCGCCACATCGATCACCAGCAGTGCATTAATTCCTGCCGATAGGGTTGATTCGACATCTGCCCGCGGAGAACCGTAGTAATAATTTCTGTGCACATTGGCATATTCCAAAAATTCCGATCTTTCTATTCGCCTAAGAAATTCTTCCCTATCGATGAAGTGATAGTCTATGCCATCCATTTCACCTTCCCGCGGTTGCCTGGTGGTAGTAGTAACCATCCTTTTTAGATTTTTGGCTCCGACCTTTTGTAACAGCCTCCTAGCAACGGTATCCTTTCCAACTCCAGAGGGGCCGGACAGTATAAACAATGTGGGTGAAACTTTCCTTGCAGAACTATGCTTGCTTTTCATTGAAAATAAAACAATAGGTACAATTGATATGCTTAAGATTAATCCCATCATCATCCATAATTTTTTTGCCAAATCGTCGGTTTAACCCATTTTTAAATGAAAACTTAAACACCTCAAGTTCCATGATAAAATTTTGAAAAGGTTTGTAAATAATATTGACTAGAAATTTTTCCTTTCAAGAAATTTGACCAGTCAAACCTTGACATATGACAAATTTACTTTTTGTTGGCAGTAATTAAAATCAGCAAGGTAAATTATGCAGCCGACATATCATCCGTCGAATTTAAAAAGAATCAGAAAATGTGGGTTCCGTGCCCGTATGGCAACACGGGGCGGACGTAAAGTATTATCAGCACGCAGACGTATCGGGCGCAAGAAAATCTGTGTGTGCATATAAAACTCCCAGCAAATGTTCCGGCTATTCAAAAGCCAACGCTTGAGAAAATCTTCTGATTTTGAAAAATTTCGTTCCAAAGACACGAGGAGTATTTATGGAGGGACATTTGTTTTGAAATCTCTCAAGCGGGTGACGGTAGGCACGTCATTCCATGATTTAACACCGCGAATTGGGATAATTACGTCGAGAAAAATCGGAAATGCGGTGACCAGGAACCGGGTTCGACGGGTGGTCCGGGAAGCATTTAGGCTTAATTTGAAGTGTTTCAAACAATCCCACGACTATTTATTCATCGCTCTCCTCGGAATTGGCACAAAGTCAAACAAAGAAATAACTAACGCAGTTTTGAATGCGGTTAAATTACTCTAGTGCCTGATTTTTAATACAACATTGTCTTTTATCGATTATCAAATATCTAGATAATCTTTTTTAAAATTTGATTTTTTGTGACATTTTTCTATGTTGCATCATTCTTGGAGTTTCATTTTTCTACAATTATGAGTGGTAATGTTACGATTTTCATGGTAGGGGTGACTGTTACCCTGCTATCGCTGTTTTCTTTTTCCAACAACTATTTACAAAAACTGAGCAATTGGTTACTTTTTTCAAAATATGCTCCATTTGTGACTTTGGGAATCGGCGGAACGGTCTTTTTAGTAAATGTGTTTCACCTAAACATGGCAGATTTTGGGGAGCATAGATTTGCGTTACTCGCCCTATTTGCCACAATAATATTGCTTTCATTTTTCAAAATGAGAGAACTGCTATCCATACGTGGATTGGCGGTTTTGTTACTTGTTTGTTCAAAAGCGATATTGGACAACGTCTACTGCGAACCGGCTCTGTGGAAAAATTACTTCGTCTCTTTTGTCTATTTGATAATTATTTTTTCAATGCTAATTGGCTCCATGCCATACCTCCTTCGAGATTTTTTAGACTTTTTGATAAAGTCGAAAACTTCAAGGGTGATACTAGGGACATTCTTGATGATATATGGTATGCTATTAACATTCATTCCTTTTGGAAAGGTGAGTCAATGTTTAATCCGATAGCAAATCGTTAAATTTGATAATTCCATTGAATATGGATTGGGCCAAGATATCCCGATAGGCAGAAGAAGCAATTTTCTTGCATTCTTCACGGTTAGATAAAAACCCACATTCCACTAAAATTCCTGGGCATTTTAGATCCCTTAATACTACAAATGTACTATGTTTTACCCCACGGTCGATGGCTGATGTTTTCTCTGTTAATGAGGATTGTAAACAATAGCCAAGGATTATGTTAAGAGTGTCAAATGTGTTGCCAATAAAATTTCCATGGACACTTCTGGAAGAAGCTTGATAGGATGATGCTTGGGTCGGTGGGGTCAGTGTGAATGTTTCAATGCCCGATGCGGATGCGGACGGGGCAGAATTGAAATGTATGCTGATGAACAGATCTGCTTTTGTTCGATTAGCGATTTGTGTTCTTTCCGGTAGGGGGACTTTTTTATCCTGAGATCTGGTTAAAACGACCTTATATCCATTTTTTTCAAGTAATTTAGCCAATCGAAGGCACACATCCATCGTCAAGAATTTTTCTTGTAATTTATTCCATGGGGCAATGGCCCCGTTGTCTTCGCCTCCATGTCCCGCGTCTAGAACAATTGTCCTTAATTTTTTATAGCGATGTTTCGTTGTTGGAAGTAGTGGTTGAATGTGGTATTTATAATCCGAAGAATCGATATAGTACCTACCGTATCGTTTGACGGCTGGAAAGCCTAAAGGCATCAGGATTTTTTTAAACGTAAAAACTCTAGAATTATCTTTAAAAGCAAATGCAACATCCTTTGCACCAAAGGAATTAGCAGACAACATGTGCAATCCATTGGTTTTGGCAACTTTGATCAACGGTATTTCCACCGCCAAACATGCCAAACTCCGGCAAATAACAACTCCACAGATGGCACTTGCAAAAATTAGGTATTTAATCTTTCGCATAGGCTCTATTTTAGCTTCAATAATTCGCTAGCGTCTAATATTTTGGTGGATGTGTCAGGTTGCTGCTTGACTTCCCCATCGGATTTCGGTCCTTTTCTTACACAGGGTGAAAGTGTTAGGGAAATTATTTTCCCAAATAGCTTAGGTTCGCAATCTTGTATGCCATAGGGCTTAATGTCTCTAATAAACCTCTTGATGAGATCAAACCCTAACTCGGGATGTGTTAACTCCCGCCCGCGGAACATCAGCGATAATTTCAATTTGTTGCCATGTTCTAAAAATTCAATGGCATGGCGCATCTTTGTATTGTAGTCATTTAACTCGATGGCGACATGAAGCTTTACTTCCTTAATTTTTGTCGATGCTTGTTTGGAAAAGCTTTTATTTTTCTTTTCGTTATATTTGTATTTTCCAAAGTCCAAAATTTTACATATCGGAGGATTAACATTTGGAGAGATTTCGACCAAATCTAGTCCTTCACGTTTAGCAATCGATATGGCTTCTACTACTTGCATTATTCCCAATTGCTGTCCGTCGCTACCAATCACACGGACCACTTTAGCTCTAATCTTTTCATTTTTACGGATGAAATTTTTTCCAGAATTTCCAAATTTCCTATCGGAGGAATAATTACCCTTTCTGGCTAAAACGGGATTAAACTGTTGATTTATCATTACCTATTAAAATTATTAACTGGAATCACTGAGTACCAGTGTTATCCATGATAAACTTTTTCTAAAAAAAACAATTATTTTATGCCGTGAAAAAAACTTTGATGTTTTTTGTCAAAAACAAATCATTCCCTATTTCATTGTTGCGAACTAGTTTTTAATCTTTTGTGTTATGCCGACATCCTATGATATCTCAAATTGATAGAGTTTTCGAAGAAGCCCAGACTACGATATCCGGTGTATCGTCACGCGCAGATTTCGATAATGCCAGGTCTAAAATTTTAGGCCCGAATGGCGTATTTCGTGAATTGATGAAGCTGCTATCGAGTTTACCAAAGGAAGAACGGCCGTCCATTGGACAGGCAATAAATGCTTGCAAAAACAAAGTGAAGGAAATGCTCGAAAATAAATTGATCGAGGTAGAAGGCCATGAGACCACGGCATCGCTTGGTAAACCCATTGATCCAACCTTGATGCCCATTGCTAATGAAGAAATTTTTTGCCATCCTCTGACAAAGATTAAAAATCGTATGGTGGAAATTTTCTCGAATCTAGGGTTTAGTACCGTCGAAGGGTCGGAAATAGAGACCGAATGGTTTTGTTTCGACGCATTAAATACATCTGAAAGCCATCCTTCCCGCGACGACCGCGATACATTTTACTTTGGCAAGGATGTTTCCATTGAAAATGTGTCCAAAAAAAACGATGAACAATATGTCTTGCGGACCCATACTTCAACGGTTCAAGTCAGGACAATGCTACAACGCAAACCACCGATTAGGATTTTGTCACCCGGCATGGTATTTCGCAGGGATGCCATAGATGCTACCCACTATCCAACTTTTCACCAGTGTGAAGGCTTGGTTGTTGGCGAAGGAATAACGGTTTGTGACCTGAAATCGATTTTAGATTTTTTCTTCAAGAAATTAACCGGCGAAAATAGTGAAATTCGCATGCGTCCTAGCTTTTTCCCATTTGTGTCTCCAGGATTTGAGGTAGATTTTAGGAGTAAGAATCTCGGCAAATTGAGCAATAAGTGGATTGAGGTTTGTGGCTGTGGCATGGTAGCACCCGATGTTTTCAAAAACTGTGGTTATGCTGGCGATAAAATTTCGGGTTTTGCCTTTGGCATGGGTATTGAGCGTCTTGCCATGCTGCTATACGGAATAGATGACATCCGACTGTTTTTTCAAAACGATACCAGGTTTTTAAAACAATTTAAGCTATCAATGTTTTAATTTTTATAGGCCTTTTTAGGAAATTTTATATGGAGTAATCGCTTGGAAATGTGCATAAACATTCCATTCTTACCCATCTGCACCTGAGTTAAATATTCGCATACGAATAAAAAACTTGACTTTTTTTTGATTTATATCAAGATACTTTTCACTGTTTTAATTAATGAAAGGAATATTATGTCTCTAAGTGGAATTCGTTGGGGAAGGGGAGGGCCAACACCTAAGCAATTAGAGTGGTGGATAGAGCATGGCCCATCTACCGAAGATCAGAAGGCGAAATTTCGTGCCTGGCGTGCTGCCCAAGCGGCTTTAAGGGAGGCTTTTAGAGGCCTTTGAAAGGTGGCGAAATTGAAATTATGTCTCCCGTTGGGAGACATTTTTCTTGTGGCATGGTCGGGTTTTAGAGGTTTTGGGAGTTGTTTTTGTTTTGTTTAAGGGGTTAAATGGGCAGGTATAGATTAGCAGTGTGGGTGAAGTGTGCAACGGATATTACATACTATTTTGGTGGGGGTTGTAGTTTTGATAGGGTTAAAAAGTGGCATTTCTCGTGAATGTTTCGGCAGTAGTTACGGGAGGCAATTGGGATCGAAAGATGTGAATTTGGATGTGAGTTTTGTGTCGAAGAATGTTGTTCGAGGACGTAGGGAGGAGGGGAGTGTTTTGGCGTTTGAATGTAATGCAATTTTAAAGTCCATGTCTGTGAATGAAGGTAGGGTGGATTTGTGTTATGGAGTTATGGTAGATATCGGTTTAGGACTTGGATCTGTGTGTGATAATGCGGTTTCAATGGAGGGTTCTGTGGTTTACTACATGGTTAATAATATGGTTTTAGACGTAGGGGGAGTGGTTTTACGCCATACTGAATCCTTACTTCACCTTGTTGGAAAAGGGGAAGAGGTTTGCCATGGAGTGTGGTCGTATGGGTTTTATAGTGGTGTTTTGATGGAAGATGTCTTTTTTCGGCCATCGTTGTATTGTATTTATAAATCTTATGATGAAGGGGTTGCTTTGGAAGGGAGGATAAAGCATCAGTGGAGCCTGTTGCCTTGGGGGTTGCAGGATTTTATGTTGGGATTTGCCGGAGAAATAGGCTATGATTATACCGGTAAGCCCTATGGACTGCCTTACGTAAGTTCTTTGGGCAGGAAGGATTATTGGTATTACGGTGCAGCTCTTAGTTTAATTTATAAATTAGCCATTGGAGAAGCCAGTATTGGTGTTTCCTATGAAGGTAATGCGGCGAGTAAGAATTCATGGGTTAATTGTGGGGAAAGTTATAAAAATAACGTGTGGTTCAATGCCCTTTTAAATTTTTCGTTCTGATTCCGGGTGGAGTTTTTTATTTTACAGGGGGTAAGGGATTAGAGTGACGCTGGAAAAGTTTGCATGTGGCGATTTGTTTTACGGGTCCTTTTTGCATTATATTACCGGATTTGGTAGTTTTTACGTTTAAAGTTCCTCCCGGCATGTGGATTTTGACATTGTTTGAGCAGAGGTTCAGTTTTTTCGCGACCGCAAATACTGCACATGCACTGGATCCGGAAGCGAGGGTATATCCAGCACCCCGTTCCCAAATTTCTATCGCTATGGTATTCCTATCGAGGATTTTGGCGAATTGCACATTTGTTTTTTCTGGGAACATCGGGTTACATTCTAAAAGAGGACCTGCGGTTTTGATTTTTTCACAGGAAAGGTCATCGACAAAAATTACACAGTGAGGGTTCCCCATTGATACAGGGTAGTATCTGTAAGTTATGTCATTTATTGTAAATGTCGATGAACCTCCAGGAAAGTACGGAATGTTGCTATCTTTAAACAAAGGACATCCCATGTCGACTTCAATTTGATCCTTGGAAAGGACGTTGCACGTTACGGTTTTTTTGAAAGTTTTAACAACAAATTCACTATGAGGGGCAACTTTCCCCAAGTCAAACATTGCCCGTGCAAAAATCCTAATACCATTGCCACTTATTTCCGCCGTAGTTCCATCGGGATTGATTATTTGTACCTTGAAAATATTATTATTAACTTTCGTACCATAAAGTATTCCATCGGACCCTATTCCAAAATTTCTATGGCAAATTTTTTTTATTCCTGCCATGGTTGGCAACTTAAACTTCGACGCGTCTAAGAACAAATAATCATTGCCCAAGGCGTGGTATTTTACGAAGCACAAATCGTCATTTCCTTTGGACATAATTTATCAATACTTTTACACAAAATGATCTTCTTTTGCATACCGTAAGCACACAGGCAAATACACTCCATGACTCCTTTAGCGTTAAAAAGAAAAGGATTTCCCCATCGGGAGAGTTCCCTTAAAGGTTACTCACCCTGGTCATTCGAACGGTTAGGCACTTCTTGATTGATTGGTTCTTTCTGACATAGACCCTTGCAAGCACTACTTTCCGATTGAAATTCAGTAACTATTATGTTAATCTTTTTGACGGCTGCTAAGCCAATATTATTGATGAGAACATTCTGCAATATTTCACGTAGTGACCTGGAAATATCTGCTAGATTTTGCCTGCGGCTAATGCGAATGGCAATGTCGATGGAAATGATTCCTCTGCAACATTTGACTTTTGTGCGTACTTTATCCTTAACACCAACATCCCTTGCAAGAGATTCGATGATTTTGTTCAATGAATCTTTGCTCAGTGAGACAGTCCCTTCATCGCTTTTGGAAATAAAAATCCACTTTGGTCTCCAAAGCAAATATAGGATGTAAATAATGACAATGCCAACAATGCACCATCCCAATAGGAATACGCACTTTAATTGTTCCGCGCTCAAATTTTGTAAAATTTCTTTCATAGTTCTCCTTCAATAAATTCATTTTTGTCTGTAGTTTCCGAAATTTCAACACCATCGATGATGACGTTTACCTTACTAACACCTGTCATTGTCATCTTGGTAATATGGTCTATTATGTTTTGTTGAACATTGGAGGCTACTTTTGCGAGCTCACAGCCAAATTTCAACGTTAGACAAATGTCGATCAGATAGTTTCCGAATTCATCTTCGGAAACGTTAACCCCATTGAGCGTTGATTTTTTGCTCGAAAAAAATGAAGCGATTCCATTCGCAAATCCATGTTTGCCAACGGCCAATACTCCTTTTGTTTGCATGGCACTCAGTGTCGCAATGTTTGCGATCACGGAATGATTTATCTTAATTTCGCCCAAGTTACAAGATGAATCGTCGGAAACCATGGGAATGGGGAACGAAGAGTTTTTCCTTTTTTCTTTCTTATTACTTCTTTCTGTAGTCATAGTTTTAACAATTTTTAAAGTTTAGAGTATCCGTGGGAGTCCTACGTAAAAAATCGTCTACAAACTTTGTGGTATATTGGCCGGTAATATAACCTTTATCCAGCATTACAGCCCTCACAAATGGAATTGTCGTTTTCACTCCACGAATCATATATTCACTCAATGCACTATACATTTTTTTTATTGCGAGCTCTCGGGTTTGTTCTGAGGTTATCAATTTAGCAACCATACTATCATAGTATTGTGGGATAACGTATCCAGAGTAAACATGGGAATCAACGCGAACACCGTGACCTCCTGGCGAATAATACAACGCTATTTCTCCAGGACAAGGGGCAAAATTTCGAACGGGATCTTCCGCGTTAATTCTACATTCGATGGCATGTTTATTAATCTTAACATCCCTTTGGTCGATGGTTAGTTTTTCGCCGGCTGCAATATTTAACTGCCACTTGACCAAATCGATACCAGTCATTTCTTCTGTTACGCCATGTTCGACCTGTATGCGAGCATTCATCTCTATGAAATAATAATGGCCCTGTTTATCTACTAAAAACTCGACGGTTCCCGCATTTTGATAATTACATTTTTTAGCAATTTTAATGGCTGCATTACCTATTTCATTGCGTAACTTATCCGATAGGAAAGGGGAGGGCGCTTCTTCAATCAATTTTTGGTAGCGTCTTTGTATGGAACAATCCCGATCGAAAAGGTGAATTATCTTTCCATATTTATCCGCTAAAATTTGAAATTCTATGTGATGGGGTTCCTCGATATATTTTTCTATGTACACGGACCCGTTGCCGAATGCTTTTTCAGCTTCTGACCGCACCATTTTATATTCCTTGCAAAAGGAAACGGAATTATTAACCAACCGCATCCCCTTGCCTCCACCGCCGGCTGCTGCTTTTATAATTATTGGATATCCGATGGAGTCCGCGAGGTTTTTTGCTTCCATTTCGTTATCCATTATACCGTCACTGCCAGGCACACATGGAACATTGACGCTTTTAGCAATGCTTTTAGCAATTGATTTATTCCCAATGGAAGCAATCGTTTCCGGAGATGGGCCAATAAATGTAATGTTGCAGTCACGGCATTGTTGCGCAAAGGTAGGATTTTCTGATAAAAACCCATAGCCAGGATGAATGGCATCCACATTGGTTATTTCCGCTGCACTGAAGATTCGGTCTGCTCTAAGATAACTATTAGTACTCGTTGCATCACCTATACAAATAGCCTCATCTGCCAGTTGAACATGGAGGGACTGGTCATCAACCTCCGAATAAACCGCTACTGTTTTTATGCCTAATTCTCTGCATGCCCGAATCACGCGAAGGGCAATTTCACCCCGATTTGCTATCAAAACTTTTTCGAACATATTCTACTATGATTTTTTAACCTTAAACAGCGGTTGTCCAAATTCAACGGCTTGTCCGTTTTGTACGAAGATTTCCTTGACTACACCTTTGACCTCGGCTTGTATTTCATTCATCACCTTCATGGCTTCTATGATACAAACGATGGTTTCAGTGTCGACGGAAGAGTCCCGAGATATAAAGTCCTGAGATTCTGGCGACGGCGCACTATAGAATGTCCCTACTATGGGCGACTTGATTATGTGGTAACTGGAGTTATCTTCCAAATTCATCATCTGTGACGCCTTATCTTCCCGTACTATGGTTGGAATAGAGTTGTTTGGTGATTGGGCAACGTGAGTGTGTAGCGCTTCCCATCCTCCCTGGTTGATAATTTTCAGACGCATATTCTCCCGTTCGATTTCTAATTCATGAAGATTTGCATCCTTTACCAATGTTACCAATTGCTGTATTTCGTGTAAATCCAAAAGGCCTCCTACCATTTATCGTGTGTCTCTATGGAAAGAATTGAAAAATTTAATGCAATTAGAAAATTAATCCCTATCCGCCGCAGAAAAATGTTTGTTCTCCGGACTATCTCGATCGAATATGAATCGGGCTCAGTTCCCACAAAGTAAAATAAATGGGGATAGAGCAGCCGGCAGGGATTTTCTAGGGCCTAAATTGCTCCCAATACTCCGCATTGTGGACATCGATGTCGTTAGTATAAATCCAAATCTGTGATACGTTGTCTTTTTCGAATGTGGATCCCCACAATGTTCCAAATTGAAAGGTCAGAGTTCTAAAGGATGAAAAGATGCCGCCTCCTTTTCTGACCGCTAGGCGGGGAATATCCTGTGACATGTCCTCACCAGGCCAATTGCGGTCGCTGATGGGGTATGCCTTTCCTGGTTCCATATTGTCCAGATCGAGGGCGAGTAGGGCATCGATGTCGATGTTCTCCGAATGAGCACCAGTAGATGAGCTCGTTGTCACATGCATGTAGCGATATCCAAGTGACCGTTGAACTGCAGCCTGTTCTTTTAATTCTGCTATTCCACCTAGACAATTTTGATTGTCCATTCCAATTCTCAATGGATATACTGGGGAACGATACGTATGCCCAGTATAAATTAGCATGGCGCCAAAGTTGCGATCGCCACTTATTTTCTCGTTTCCGAAATTAGACGCTAGGACGAGGTGGGCAAACAGCATGTCATTCATGTTGCGTATTGGTATTTTAAGTATATATTTTTCTGCTTCATCTGCCAATTCGGCATTTTATCCCCTCTCGTTGCCATTCAAACTTTTGGCAGGCAATTTTAAAAGGATTTATACTTAAAATATCCTCAAATATGACATCTCTTCCTTCCCCACCATTTTTTAAATCAGCGGTGATAAAGCCATCCACCACCCGTTGTGTTTGGACTGCATACCCACTCGGAAATGTGAATTGGGCATCTCTCAACATCTGCGTATACATTGAAATCAGCCGTTCCGGATGGTTTCGGATTTCTGTGTTGATGATAGAATGTATCGCGCATGTCGGCGTGGAAAGTTGCCTAAAGGGAGTAAACAGGGATGTCAGTATGGCTACGCCGGGACTCAAAGGTTCGTTTCCGTCCTCCACCATGGCAGCTAAAAAGGATCGGCCATGCTCCCCAACGGTGATACCGGCAGCAGCGTTTAACAGGTCCCTGGTACCGTTTTGGTTAAGAACGAGGCATTCGCGCATATCCTATCTGGGAACGCATAAGCTCTGTGTGGGGAGTGAAACGCCAAGGTGCTTTTTTGAAATTTTCTGCATTTCCGAGAAAATTCATCCATTTTCTGACCTTTTCGACATCGACATGGCCATTGGCATCGAAACAATCTGCTGCTACTTCATTCGCCATCCTTTGCCAAATTCTACGAGCTTCCCTCAAAGGCATGTACATTCGTCCAACTCCATTCATTATCGCTCGAAAACTCATATAGATTCCTGCCAAAGTCACATGTCCCACATTTATCGCCGTTTGCCAAATCATATGACGGGTCTTTCCCAAAATTATGGACATTTGAGAAGCGGAGGCTTCCATAGGAACAGGAGTTTCCATGTCTCTCAAAGACAAGGGATGTGCTGGTTCGGTCCTACCTCCCGTTCCAAATGGTTGAGGATTTGGGCTACCTTCGAGACCATGCAAATCCGTTACAGTCGCTTGTTCGCCATTTCCTAGAAGTGATACTTCTTCCCGAACGGCCACCCCATGGCCTGTTGTAGTATTAGACCGATTCATGTCATTCTTTCGTTGGTTATCATGGACAACACTACACTATAAACCTTTTCGTTGTAAGCTTTTTCTGTAAAAATTTTTACTTTTCGCGAAAATAGAAAAACTGGCAAAACTGGAATGATCCCTCCATCTAAATTTTCCAACGGTTATCTGATAATTTGTGCCAGAATAGGCGCAAGTTATGTTGACTATTTTGGGGATCTTACTAGTGAATATTACCCTAAACAAGGTATTACATTGAAAGGATATAAGAGGGTAGTTATAAAGTTTAGTGGTGAGGTCTTAAAAGATAAAGCCAACGAATCGGTTATTAATTTTAGTACCGTTCATGCCCTATGCAAAGAATTAAAAATTCTCCATGAAATGGGATTGGAAATTGGTGTTGTGATGGGCGGAGGTAATATTTTTCGAGGAATGTTTGAGAACGAAAAAAAGGGCTATGATCGCCTCACGGGAGATCATATGGGCATGTTGGCAACCATAATAAATTCCATGGCAATTGCAGATTTTTTAAGGAAACTCGAAGTGGCGGTGGAGGTTTTTTCTGCACTTCCCATGTTAAATATCTGCGAAACATATTACCCAAGATATGCCCAAAAAGCCATGGATGAGGGGAAGATTATATTGCTTGCAGGAGGAACTGGCAGTGCATTTTTTTCAACGGATAGTGCGGCTGCTCTTAGGGCAAGCGAATTGCATGCGGATGTTATTATAAAAGCGACAAAAGTCGACGGTGTTTACGACAAAGACCCTAAGCATCACCGTGATGCTGCTAAATTTGATAAAATTTCATTTCAAGAAGTCCTTTTACGGCACTTGCAAGTTATGGATTCTACGGCATTTTCACTGTGCATGGATAATAATATACCAATACTTATTGTGGATGCCCAAAAGGATCTAAAAAATATTGGACGTGCTATCCGAGGAGAAATAGTTGGTACTACGATTTCAAATTTTTAACCTTTGAAAGACTTTCAATCGATATGGACATAAATGCAGAAACAAAAAAAGCGAAATCAGCGATGGATATCGCCGTAAAACACACTTTGACAGAATTCAATTCATTGCATACAGGTAAAGCTTCTCCCGGGATGGTTGAAAATTTATCCGTTGAAACATATGGGGCTGTGTCAAAATTGCGTGAGATTTCCGCGATAACAACTCCGGATGTAAAGACCATACAAATCCAACCATGGGACAAAGAAAGTGTTAAAGCAATTGAAAAAGCAATTTTGGCAGCCAATTTGGGGGTTACACCCATTGTGAATGGCATGATTATTCGCTGTGTCATGCCAGAGATGAGTAGAGAACGCAGGCAAGAATTGAGCAAAGTAGCAAATAGCATGGCCGAGGAGGGACGTATTAAAGTTCGTTCCGTTCGCCGCGATGCCATTGAAATTTTCAAAAAAGCCAAAAAAGATGGAATAATCAGCGAAGATGACCTGAAACGGGTAGAAAAAGATATCCAAAATATCACCGATGTCGCAATAAAAGAAATTGATAGCAGTCTTAACCTAAAAAGTTCCGACCTGATGAAAATTTAAATATTCTTCTACGGAATATAAGGATCTGATTTCTAGGAAATTTTTATTCCAAAGGGGTGGATTTTTTCTCGACAAGATATAGTAATATCTTTTATTAGGAGTGATGTCTGATTTTTATATACATTGGACTAGTGATTTGGGTTTTATAAAATTATGCCAGAGTTTGAAGAGTGGTCTAGAGGAGAAGGTGAATCTAAAGAAAATGATGTTGGGCAGGCCTCTGAAAAGGGTCAGGCACGGTATTCTTTAAAAAGAGGGCGGATTCCACAGGTAAGAAATTTTACTGAAAATGATGAAGTCGCAGCTGCAGGCGCAAGTATCGTCGATGTTGAACATGATGCAATAGGAGTTCGTTCCCATGGGAGACCCGTTACGAATATTCCTCCAATAAAAAAGTCAACGGAAATTGTGGAAGAGTCAGGTCATGCTATGTCGAATAAGCGGCCTCACTCCCATCAGAAAACAATTAGACATGAGAATGAACAAAAGTTAAAATTCCATGGAGGAAAAGCCCAAACCCATAGTAGAGGGGCATTTGAAAAATGTCCTTTGCCGAAATCTGAGGGAAAATTATCTAGGTTCTGGAAAAAATTTTTAAAATTTTTTGGCATAAAATCGAAAAATTTCGAAAGCTCAGAGGATAGGGTTTTGAATCAAAAGAAACGGCATATAGTAAAGAAAACAAACAATTTTCGCACTCAAAACACCAGGGCGCGTAGGGCAATTTTTCAAAAAAAATAAAGTAAATTTCCATGGAAGCTGCTTATATCGTGGGTGATAGGCGATTGGTAGGTGATGTAAAAGTTAGTGGTTCAAAGAATGCATGTCTTCCCATATTGGCAGCTTCACTTTTAACGGATGAAGAGTGCATAATAAATAATGTTCCTCGGCTGAGCGATATTGATACGATGCTTGAAATTTTTAAGGCCATAGGTGTTGATTTTTCCTATGTCAATCCCAATGCGTTAAAAATTCGAGCCCATAATATTTCGGGCGAAGTGCCTGGATCGCTTGTAAAAAAAATTCGAGCTTCCATTTGTTTGATGGGAGCATTATTGGGACGCCTACGCAGGGTTGTCATACCCAAACCGGGAGGGTGTATAATCGGTGATCGTCCCTTTGATCTGCATATTAAAGGATTTAAAGCACTTGGCTATGAAATTTCCGAAGAGGATGAAATTTGGACGCTCGATGGGAAAGATTTGCACGGAACAACGGTTTGTCTTAGTGGTCCGCGGGGTAGTACCATGACAGGTACAACAAATGTTGTCATGGCGGCAGTTATGGTACCGGGACAAACCATCATCGAGGATGCTGCCATTGAGCCGGAAGTCGTAGATTTTTGCCGATATTTAATCCGCATGGGTGCTAAAATAGAAGGGGTAGGGACATCCGTCCTAACCATCCATGGAGGAAAACCGTTACATGGTTGCGAGTATACCATCATTGGGGATAGGATTGAGGCTGGAACATTTGTTTGTGCTGGGCTAATTACGGGTGGAAATATCAGGATTTCGGGGCTTGAATCCGGTCTTCTCGACTCATTTTTATATCCTCTCAGAAAAACGGGAGCCAACGTTTTTCAAGACATTGATGGAACGGTACACGTGCAATCGGGTGAACCCTTGGGGGCCATTGACGTAGTAACTGGACCTCATCCAGGATTTCCGACCGACCTTCAAGCTCAACTCTGTGCATTGCTTACCCAATCCAACGGAAATTCCACCATTAGAGAAAACATATATCCCAATAGGTTTATGTATGTGACGGAACTAAAAAAGATGGGGGCCACCATTGACCATGTGGGGCCATGTGTCCATATCAAGGGTTCTTGTTCCCTACAAGGAACCCATCTTCAAGCAACGGATCTACGGGCCGGTGCCGCATTATATTTGGCGGGATTGCGTGCCATAGGGGATACATTTGTCCACGACATTTTTCATCTGGATCGCGGCTATGAAGCGCTGGAAGATAAGCTTCGACTATTGGGAGCCAAAATCAAGCGCATTAAAAAGTAGAACAAACCAACTACACTAGACAACTAGACATAATATATATTATGCGAAAAATAAAGAAAGGAGCGGACCAACCGTTTCCGATGCCAACCTATTGGGCGCTTGCTATGAAGGCTTCTAGCCTTTGCTGGTCTTCCGCTGATCGGCAATACATTATTTGATACCTGGGAAGGTCTCCGAGTAGTTTTGCCAAGCCGCCTGCGGGTAAAGTGATTGGTCCTTCTCTTTTGGCAGAATCCAGTAGAACCAATTGACCATTTGGCAACTTTCTGACACATATAAAATGTGCGCCCGTGTCAACTATTGCTCGGTTAGCGTTACCGGGCAATTCATTTCTTTTCAAAGCCTCTAGAAATTCTCTTTTTTGGGGGGATGCATCAGCCTGCGGCCCGCTTGTTATTTCGCTTCCTGGCCCACTCTCCACATTCAGCGTTACCCCAGCTTGTTTTTCCAAGGCAATTCTTATAGCAACCGGATCCAACCCATTGGCAGGAGACAAAGATGTCTGCAACTCTTCGAAAGTACGTCCGATGGATTCCCTGCAGCGATCAAATTGAGCTCGAGCCTGTCCGTTCAGTAACCTCCCGTAATTATATAATTCATTAAAATTTAGATTATTAAGACAGCTACCTATGTCACGTATGGAATCGGCATAGCGTGCCTGTGGGTTGTTTTCCAAAAGATTATCACCTTTCGTTTCCATTGTTGCAATAGCCGCAATTGCGCGATCAAGTTTTACTAGCTCTTGATTGAGGGAATCTTCAGTTCTCCTAAGGAAACTTTCATCCTGATCATTTAAATTCTTCTGCCTATCATTTTGTAGTTGGGATTGTATTGTTATTAAATCTCCTCGAATACTTCTGAGTTTTGAAATAAGGTTGGGTGCTTCTGTGAAGCATTTGTATAGAATATGAGCACCTTCTACGTCATTTGGGTCAAAGATGGGTTTCCCTAGGAAATGGTTTAACGCATGTATTCCGCAAGTATTTGAGCCTGGCACTTGGGTTGCAAAATATAGTTTGTCTGCACGTGAAGAATGTATTGGAAATGTTCTTGCAGCTACGCGAGAACCCTCAAATGCTTTCGTAGCCTTTTTCTGACCGCTTCGCACATCTTGTGAAACTGGACTTCCAGTGTCTCTCTCTACCCGTTTTTCCATCCCTCGGGCGTTTGCTATGGAGGCTTCTAGCTTTTGCTGGTCTTCCGTTGTGCAGCAATACATTACTTGATAATGAGAACAGTTCCCAAGTAGTCGTGCCAAGCTGTCTTCGATTAAAGCGGTTGATCCTGCTGCTCCTATTCGAACTAATTGCCCATTTGGCAGCTTCTGGATGCATATAAACTCTGAGCCAGTGTGAATTATTGCTCGGTTAGCGTTACCGGGAAATTCATTTCTTTTTAAAGCCTCTAGAAATTCTTTTTTTTCTCGGGATGCATCCGCCTGCGGCCTGTTTGCTACTTCTTTTCCTGGCCCACTCATCGTACTTAACACTATCCCAGTTCGTTTTTCCAGGATAATTTTTAAAATAACCGGGTCAAACCCATCGGAAAGAGACAAAGATGTCTGCAACTGTCTCAAATCATTCTTGCTTAACGTATTAAGCCCTGGGCTATAAAGACAGTCTCTTATGTCTTGTATGGAATTGGCATGACGTTTCAATGGATTGTTTTCAAAAAGCTTATCTCCTTCATTGCCCATGACTGTAACAGCCGTAATTGCGCGATCAAGTTTTGCTAGCGAATCTTCAATTCTCCTAAGGAAATTTGCATCTTCACCACTTAAATCTTTCCGCCCACCATCCAGCAGTTGGGATTGTATTGTTACTAAATCTCCTCGAATACTTCTGAGTTTTGAAATAAGGTCGGGTGCTTCTGTGAAGCATTTGCATAGGATATGAGCATCTTCCGCGTCTTTTGGGCCAAAGATGGATTTCCCTACGAAATGGTTTAACACGTGCATTCCGCAATTATTTGAGTTGCTCGTTTGGGTTTCATAATGTGGTTCACGCATATGTGAAGGATGTAGGACAGAAGTTTGATGTGGCGTGTTACCAGGCGGATGACTCGCAGGTCCAGTTATATCAACTTCAACCGCATGACTTTCTATGGGTTCACCTGGAGTAAATGCACCTGGAGACCTTTCATGCGATTGCGCCGAAATTCTACCAGGTGGGGTTCCCGGAGCAAGGTGAGCTCCCTCAAATTCTCCCTCGACCTGGTCACCTTGTACGGCTCGCAAGGGATCCCCATCGTTCCTTCGTATTTGCTCTCTCATATCTTCACCTTTCCTGTGCTTACGCTAGAAAATGTTACGATTTAAATAACTTTCGGCAATAAAAATCTTTAATACGTTCCTGGCTCAATTCCAATTTCCCACATGTGAGCATATCTGCTCTAACTTTAACAAATTTTGCACATTAGCGCCAACGTTTCTCAAATTCCACGACGATGCGGCGGTCTAAAAGGCCCACTTCAAAATGACAGGTTGACAGGTTTTGTCAATTCTACGGAAAGCTCGCTTGGTAACCTCGGTGGACAAAGCAGGGAAGTGTACCAATTGCTTTTAATGCCAACCTATTAGGCGTTTGCTATGAAGGTTTCTAGCCTTTGCTGGTCTTCCGCTGATTTGCAATACATTATTTGATAGTTTGAGCTCTCGCCAAGCAATCGTGCCAAGCCACCTGCGGGTAAAGTAGTTGGCCATCCTTGTTGAGCAGAATCCAGTAGAGCCCATTCCCCGCCTGCCAGTCTTCTGACACACCTAAAATGTGCGTCCATGTCAATTATTGCTCGGTCAACGCCGTTGGGTAATTCACCTCTGTTCACAGCTTCTAGAAGATCTCTTTTTTCTTGGGATGCATCCGCCTGCGGTCCGCTTGTTATTTCGCTTCTTGGCCCACTCTCCGTGTGCAGCGTTACCTCAGCTTGTTTTTCCAAGGCAATTTTTTCCAAGGCAATTTTCATAGCAACCGGGTCCAACCCATTGGCAGGAGACAAAGATTTTTGCAACTCTTCGAAAGTACGTCCGATGAATTCCTCACGTTCCTTAAATTGTAAATTAGCTGATTCTTCTTTTATCAACCACTCGTAATTTCCTACTCTTATCTCGGGCTGCTGAAACCAGGCACTTACGCAGTGTATGGAATCGGCATAGCGTTCCAGTGGATTGTCTTCTAAAAACCTATCCCCTTCCTTGCCCATGGCTGCAACAGCCGTAATTGCGCGATCAAGTTCTGCTAACTGTTTGTCGACGAAATCTTTAGCGCTCTTAAGGGGGGTATTTCCCATTCCTTTAGAGTCTTCTTCACATCATTCAGTTGGGATTGCACTAACGTTAAGGCTTTTCGAATATCCGTAAGTTTTGAAACAAGATCAGATGCTTCTGTGAAGCATTTGTATAGGATATGTGCCCCTTCGGTTTCTTTTGAGCCAAAGATGGGTTTCCCTATAAAATGGTTTAACGCATGTATTCCGCAAGTTTCTGAGCTGGGCTTTTGAGCTTCAAAATATAGTTCATCTGCATGTGAAGGACGTAGGACAAATTCATTGGGAAATATGGCAAATGCCAATTCGCCGTTACCCCTTCTATCTTCCGTTTTCTTTACCAATGCCTCCGGAAAAATTTGATGTGGCGTAGAAGCCTCTTCCATTTCGATATCTCCAGGACTAGGACGAACTAGT
Organism: Puniceicoccales bacterium; assembly: GCA_031260055.1. GTDB lineage: Bacteria > Verrucomicrobiota > Verrucomicrobiia > Opitutales > JAIRKQ01 > JAIRKQ01. The sequence continues at coordinate 8,913 of JAIRKQ010000005.1, read as the reverse complement.
GCTCCAGTATGATACAAGTGGGCGAGAAATAACTTAGCCACAATAGCTGGCTCAGGTTTATCTCCACGAGCATCGATCAGGTCTGCAATGTGCTCCCTATCTGAGAATTCACTCATCATACCATAATCCAAAAAATCCTCTCGCATTTCATCAGCGCCTTTTCCGTAAATGGTACAAAAATCCTCAAAGGTGACTTCGGACTCTAGAAAAGAGCGTGCGAAAGCACCGCGGGTTTCTTCGTTTAATCTAGCAAACGTTTCCTTAGCGGAAGTGGCGAGTGGCTGTAATCCTTCTCCTCCTGTGAGCATTCGCACAAACGGATCGACAAAATCTTTAAATTGAAACTCAGGGATTTCATGCGTTTCATTGGTGGCAACTTTCGGCTCATTTAACCCCCATGCATCCGATACGACTAACCTGGCAGCCTGTTTTTTCTCTTCAAACGTACCATATAAATACATCTTAGCAGGTCCTCTGCATATACCTTGCAAGACAGTTTCAAAATTTAACGTAAAGGAAGATTTCTCCCGTATCATCTGATGATCTTCTTTAAAAAATGAACCTGTTTTAAAGTCCATTACCTTATCGACAAGCTGCAGGCGATATTGTGCTAGGATTTGCTTTGTGACCACCTCCGGAGAATTTACATCATCCGAATTGCTTACCATGCGATCTACTTGCTGGGCTCCCGTTCGCACAATTTCTTGTAATCGAAGGTGACAAGACTGGTCATGGTCCCGTACTGTAGTTTCAACACTTGTCAGCCCATTCTGCAGTAGCCCTATCCGATCCTTAAGTTCCTGGGATGGTATTTGTCCTTTAGCTTCAATATCAGCCAATTCTTTTCGCAGCTCCCTTAACTCCTTTTTCAAGGATTTAACCTGGATGACAATATTTATTAGGAGCTGTCTTTCTTCGCCGGACAGATCATATCTGCTCTGGTCAAACCCCGCATATATACCGGAAATAAATTCACTGAATGAAAGTCCACCTTTATTTCTGTCTGGCCATAGTGTGTCCACTTCCCGACATAATGCTTGCAAAGTAGTTGTATCTTCCGGAGTAGTTGGAATTTCACCTGCAACTTGTCGCCATTCCGTTCCACCCCGACTGCCTTCATAGAAGGCATCTGAAAGCAGAAATGGACTACCATTTGCAAATAATTCGGTATTAAGACAGCTGCGATAACTGCGAGGCGAAATATATCTGCTTGGATCATAGCCTGAAGCCAAAGTTGCTACGGAACTTTCCATATGCCTTCTATGTATTTCAGATCCAGGATTACTAATGGTTATTTTAGGCCTTAGAGGTGCTTGCCTCTGAGCTGGTGGTTCCGGTATGGCAACTTCAGAACTGCTGGAGGTTCCTTGGACACTCCCCAGTGGTGCTCTCGCAGGTCCAGTTGTTTCAACTGCATGACTTTCCGCGAGCAGACCTGCATCCGGAACGAATGAACCCGAACCCCTTGAATCTGCTTGCGCCCGCATTTCATCAGGTGGGGTTCCCGGAGCAAGGTGAGCCCCCTCAAATTCTCCCTCGACCTGGTCGCCTTGTACGGCTGGATTTTCATCACCACCGCCTCCTTGTATCCGCTCTTCCATAACTCAATCCTTTCCTAGAATAGAAAACAGTACGATTTAAATAACTTTTGTCAATATAATTTTGTCAATATAATCTTAATAGGTGTCTAGCAGGTTGCCCTCCAAATGAAAACTACATCAACGTGCGCCATCGCCGTTAATCTTTACTTCTAATCATCATCATAATAATATGTAACCGACCTAAAAGACCGACCTTGTGATGCACATTTTATCTCATCGCGCAACTTTTCTAAACATTCTTTTTCCCCCCAGTTTGGGGATGACTCGAGGCGTGAACATAGATCCTCAACCGTCCTGTATTCAAGCATTGGCAGTCTGCGCAGTTTGCCAAAATCGAACAGCAACTGCAAACACTCTACCTGATCCTTTCCTCCATACTCAACCTGGCCTACCAGGGCCTCGACAAAAAATTCGCCTTCGCCACCTTCTAGATTTAGGCTGTGCAGTTGGTCTTTTTGGTCTTTTTGGTCTTTTTCGAGAAACAGCCGTAAACAATCTACATTATACTCTTTAAGATTAAACAGTGCCAGGATAAAATCGTTGGCTTCATCGCCTCTTAGATTTAGACTGTGCAGTCGGCCACCCTCGAGAAACTGTTTTAAAAGGGCTGCAGCGTCGGGTTCATCTTTTCCGATATCACTCAGTGTTATGGCAATAGCTTTGGCCACATTGACATCTTCTAAATTTAGGATGTCCAGATTCAATATGTTTTTTTTAATCAACTGCCATAAAAAGGCTTCACCCCATTTATCTTTGGACAAGTTTATGACAAGCTTGTTGGCCACATTGACATCTTCTAAATTTAGGATGTCCAGATTCAATATGTTTTTTTCGAGCAACAGCAGCAAACAGGCTGTATTCTGCCTGCCCTGTCCATCATCGCTAGCAGCGTCGGACAGGTTTATGACAAGCTCTTTGGCCGCAGTGGTATTTGCTAGGATGTTTAAATTCAATATGTTTTTTTCGAGCAACAGCTTTAAACAACTTGCACCTCCTTTAGCTCCACCCAGTCTTTGGACAAGCTGAATGGCCGCATCGCCCTCGAATTTTGGCGGGTTGCCTACTGGATTATTCGCTAACTTCTCTAACCACTGCTCCAAATATCCTTGTTTACCATAAAAATAACTAACATTGGCCATGCTTATGATAAGATCGGCATCTAGATTTAGGTCGCTCAATATGCCTTTTTCGAGCAACAGTTTAAAACAGTCATTTCCTCCAGAACTGCCAGCCTTGGTCAAGTTTATGACAAGCTCTTTTTTCCTAGCAACATCTAAATTTAGGTTTAATACGCCTTTCGCTAATAAGTGCTTTAAACAACTTACATTATGCTTAGACAGTTCTAAGGCAATCTGATTGGCTGTATCGGTGTCTAGGTCTTGGATTCCCAAGGCACCGGCTGTTAGCAAGTGATCTAAATAATCTGCACCATATCTAGACTTGCCCAGTGTGAAAACAAACTCTTTGAATGTGGCGGCACCTAGATTTATGAAACCTAATCCTGTGAGCAAATCGAAACGGTACCCGTAGCATTCGGTAGTCTTAACCAAGTCTAAGATAAAATCTTTAGCTTTATTGCTATCCAAAGTTTTCAGACTGCTCAGATCCAGCTTGCCAGACATGGTCAATTGCTTTAAATGCTGTTTACACTGCTCCCCAGCCTTAATCAGATCTGGGTCACCTGTCCATCGATTTGAGTGTGATGGTTTAGGTGTAGTGACAGCCGTGCTAGCCTTGGTCAGTGCCAGAATAAACTTTTTGGTCTCATCGGTACCTAGGCAGTCCCAATTAAAGCCTGAATTAGGTTGCCCCAGTGCTGCTAAAACCTTAGTTTTGCCAGCGAATGTTATGCTATCTATAGCGTCAATAATGGCATTTGCATCGATGTTTGCTACTTGGCAAAATTCTAGCAAATTTTGCACATTGGCGCTAATGGCTCTTGAATTCCATGACGATGCGGCGGTTTGAAAGGCCAACTTCAAAATGACAGGTTGACAGGCTTGATCAATTTTGCAGAAAGCTTGCTTGGCAATTTCGATGGACATATCCCGACCAGGCAACCAGGATTTTACTCGGGCAACGAATTTATCCCAACCGTTGATTTGACTTTCCCCTAGCTCGATCGCATCGGCCACATCTTTTAGTCCGCTCTCTTCTAGATCTTCAAGTTCAAGAGCATCGGCATCCTCTGGATTAGTTGCTGCTGAGGCACTCGATCCAGCTGCCGTCCTCTGGGGACCTGCAGATGCAGCTAAACGGCTGTTCAATTGATGGGCATTTGTTTTTCCCATACCCATCTGGTACACAAATTCGGCCACTTTGAGATACACAACACTTCTATTGCCCCCACCTTGTTGGCTTGCCGTAACCGCTACTGTAGGGGCCTGTGATGCATTTAGATTTGCTCTTTCTCTCATAAAAACGTTCTTCCAAAAACACATCCAGTTTACATGGTTTGGCAAGAATGTCAACTATTTTGAAATTTATTCCCTGCTGGGGCATTTCCCCTGATCTTATCTAGGGGAATCGGCGTAACGCACCCTTCACGCCGTGGGTTTAGATGCTTCCAGGTTGGGCGGCTTACTAGTTCGTTAGTCTGTTCAATAACTCATCTACCTTAGGCGGGTGGTTGTTAAGCAGCCTGATGGCTTCTGTTTGGGATCCCTGTTGATTGTTGCCATTCAGTCTTAAGTTTGGCAATTGACTATCAAAGAGCAAATTTCTTGCCACGATAACACCATTAGGTTTAATTATGACCAGATCTCGGACAAGCTGATTGGTTTCCGGGGTACTTAACTCGTTCAACTTGTTTGTTGCTCCCACAGATCGCAACGCTTTTAAAAAATCGCTCGATACTATTCCCGGCTTTTCGGCTATCTTTTTGACAAGACTTACGGCATCAGCGCAACTAAGGGTTGGCAGTCCCCTAGGTGTTTTTTTCGCAGCTTCCGCAGCTTCCGCAGCTTCCAGCCTATCAACTTCCTGCTGAGCTGTCGCCAGTTTTTCCTGCGCAGGTTTCAGATCAGCTGACTTCTTAGCTATATCCTGTTGTAGATTCTCAACTTCCCTCTGAGCTGCATTCGCGTTTTTTTCGTAATCAGCTAACGCATCTTTATTACAAAGGCTCAGTGTATTTCGTTCCTTTGCTTTTTGTAGATATTCATTCTCGGTATCCCGTTTTCTCTCCGTAGTTTTCAGATTAAATTTCAGCGAATCTATCTTTGCAGTTAGAGTTTCAACTTCCCTCTGAGCTGTCTTCAGTTCTTCCTTCGCCTTCTCCAGAGGTTGTCTCCTGGTTTTCTCCGCAGCTTTCTCCGCAGCTATTGCCTTCGTAACTAGCTGTAAACAGCGCACTCCATTCGGTTTATCGGCCAAGCCTATGAATTCTTGGGGAGGCATGCTCCTCAGATCCAGGTTGCCAAATATCTTATTAAACACCTCGTCTGTCAAAAGGGATGCCCACGATTCATTATCGGCCAGGCATATGAAAACCTTATAGGCCATATCTTTATTAAAAGCTTGCAGGTTTACTGGGTTCAGTATGTTATTCACGAGCAGCTTTGCAATACAGTATGCACCATCATTTCCATACTGGCTCAGGATGTCGATAACTTTGTCATCATACCCCAAAATCGTAGAAGTGGATATGCCTTCCAGATTCAGCTTGTTATTCTCAAACAAACACTTTAAACAACCTATATCCGCCGTTCTATTCCCCGAACTACCCCGGTTTAGGAGGAATTTAAAAACCTCGCCGTGGGCAGACTGCTCTAAACTATTCCAATCGAAGCCTGAGTCAGGTTGTGCTAGTATTTCAAAAATCTTAGTTTTAATATTAGGGTCTATGTATTTGACAGCCTTCATAATGTCCGCTGTCTCGACACCCATTTCTTTGCAAAGTTCCAACAAAAATTTCACATCGGAGGCAACAGTGTCTGCATTTTCCTGCGATGCAGCGGCCAGAAAGGAAGATTGCAAAAATGTTTTTAGCTGCCCTGAGTCAAGTTCGCTGAAAGCTTGCTTGGCAATTTCGATGGAACAAGCGTCCTTTCCGGAAAATAGGGTCTTTAGCCGGATAAGAAAATTTTCCCAAAAGCTAATTTTGCTTTTCCCTTGCGCGATCGCACGGACCAGCTGATCTTTTAGCGTATCGGTTGTTTCGGCGACACTCGGGTTCTCTGCCTGGGGAGCTGCGGCCGAAGCCTGAGGACCCGCAGGCGCAGTTAAACGGGAGACCAATGAACCGTCGGAGAAAGGATGCTTACTTTTTGCCGATATGTGTTGCACGAATTTAGCCACTTGCATGGTGCGTTTATCAAATTGCGCATCTACCTTGCTGGTCTGCGGTGTATTTTGATCGTCGTTTACTGCTTTTGGTTCTACCATAAAAATATCCTCCCAAAAATGCATCCAGTTTACATGGTTCGGCAAGAATGTCAACTATTTTAAAAATTATTCCCCGCTGGTATGGTCTTTCACGGCAGGGGCGGGTTAATTAAACTGAAAGTCAAAAGGCTTTGCGCAAGAGTTAAAGGTACAAACATGCAAAATCAAATTTTGACATTCGACGTCAGCAACTGCTCAATTTTTTCAATATCCGAGGAAAAAATCCTTATTCCTTCGGCAAGTTTTTCGGTTGCCATTGCATTTTGGTTGAGCTCGTAGCGAAATGTTTTTTCGCCATAGGACAGTTTTTTTATTTGCAATTTTTTGCTTCCGTCGACGGACAAAACCTTTTCAACCTTTTGGAACGATTCGCTTAGCTGCTCCAATAATGCCGGACTTATGGTCAGCAGATCGCAACCGGAAAGTGCCATGATTTCCCCAGTGTTCCTAAAACTCGCCCCCATTATTTCGGTTTTATGGTCGAAGTGCTTATAATAATTGAAGATCTCAATCACAGATTGTACGCCGGGATCATCGTTTTGGGTATATTCCAAATTCGTCTTGGCCTTGTACCAATCCAAAATCCTTCCCACAAACGGAGAAATCAACGTCACATTTGCTTCCGCGCATGCAATGGCTTGAACCTTCGAAAACAACAGTGTTAGATTACAATGGATCCCTTCTTTTTCTAAAATTTTAGCGGCACAGATTCCTTCCCAGGTCGCTGCAATCTTTATCAATACCCTATCCCGGGAAATTTTATTTTTTTCATACAAACCTATGATATCCTTCGCCTTTTTTACCGTTGCTCGGGTATCAAAGGACAACCTCGCATCGATCTCCGTAGATACCCTCCCGCCTATGATTTTCAAAATTTCTAGACCAAATAACATTGCCAGGTAGTCCAGGGCAAAACCTATTCCCTTGGTCTGTACAACCGCCCTACCCTGCCCTACCAAATGGGCATATTGTGGCTGGCTAGCTGCCTTCAATATCAATGAAGGATTCGTCGTGGCGTCCGATGGTTTGAACTTTTCTATCAGTTCGAAATCTCCCGTATCGGCTACCACTTTCGTAAATAGCTTTAATTGTTCTAGGCTTGATTGCGTGGCCATGGGACGTTTGATAAGTAATTTTTGTTTCGCCGCAATAAAAGAAAATAGACAAAATTATCCAAAAAAAATCTGTTCTAACATTAAGCAAAGCGTGTGGTATATGGGCAGATGTAGTTCTTGAACCTTAAATGTTTCAGACTCAGGTGCTTTGATACAGATATCACAATGCTGTGCAAGGTCACCACCCGTCGCCCCTGTTAATCCAATAACGTTCATATTTTTTGCCTTTGCCACAATGGCTGCTAGGATGACGTTTTCCGCATTCCCTGAAGTCGAGATGCACAAAAGAGTATCTTTACTTTTTCCAAGGCCATAGGTCAATTGCGCAAAACAATACTGGGGATTGCAATCGTTGGCATAGGCACTATTGATCGCAACCATGTCCGGCAAAGAAATGGCCGGCAGAGCACCTTGCAAGTTATCGGCAACGTCATTTCCTATAACTTTCCTAACTGCTTCATCGACCTTTCGTTTGGCACAAAAATTTTTCAGTAGTTCACCGGCTATGTGGCCTGAATCCGAAGCACTACCACCATTGCCACAAATTAGCAATTTACACTCACTTCTAAAAGAATTTGCGATTAGATCACAGGCATGTTTGATGTCATTTTCGCAGACTACCAATGAAGGATATCTTTTCAGACAGTCGGACAAATAATTATACATGCCTGGCATGTATAATTAATTTACCCCATCATACAATTATATTTTCCGACGAAAATCTCCTGCCTTTCACCACAAAAAGCTTGCTAAAGCAAAGGTATGAAATATCGCTTTAAGGCATTAGTCCCGTTCGTCTAGCGGTTAGGACTCAGGATTTTCATTCCTGCAACAGGGGTTCGATTCCCCTACGGGACGCCAAGCATTGATGTGGGATAGCTAGCGATTTGTCAAAAACAAATATTCCACATTGCCCCAGGGATGCCCCAAAAGTGCAGCCTAGAAGAAAGCCGTAATTTTTCCAAAGAAGCAAGGGATAGTATCCCCGTGTGAAATCCGAGATGAAGGGATCCAAGGTGGGGCACGGAAAGATTGCCAAAGGGAAAGAAAAAGATAAACTTCCCTGCCATGGGTAAGGGATACATTACAAGCATTTGTTGTGTTATATTGGTGCTAATGAGTACCGGTTGTAAAACTATGGGCGAAGATTTGCCTGGCTGTCTAGCACGTAACCGAAGTGAGTTGGAAGCGGTGAATGGTCAACTGTACAACCACCTACAAACCCTGCTGTGGACGGGGAGGTATAACCATATATCCGGGAATGGGGTAGTGTGTGAGCGAGCATTGGAAGGGTGCATGGAAATAGTTGGCTACCCGGATGCCAATGAAAAGGTGATGGCGGAAAGCATGGGGCTCTCCGGCGTGGAAACCATGGTCAAGGAATCTGTAACCCTGAGGGAGAGGAAGAAGAAGCTGCTCACGCAAATGGCGAGCAATAGCGACCTTCTGTCGAGGAGATATATAACCTACGAAAGCTCCCACCGTGCTCTGAAAAGTTTGAAGATTTTTGGTGGTGCTTGCGGAGCAGTGCTAGTACTGGTACTGTTACTATCGTTTCCCCGGATACGATGACCCTAGGAAATGTTGCCCCAATTACCACGCCGTTGCCCCATGTCCTTTCTAATTTTTCTGTGGATTAGGGCTTTAGGAGCTGCCCACTACCCCGATGGAGAAGTATTGACTATGTCTCCCGGAACCTTAGAATAATTGGCATGGCGAGCAATGCCCCCGAAGATTCCACGACGACGAAATACCTAACCGCCTTCGCACAGCATCGCCAGCGGTGCAGCTACGACTTTCCATACTTCTGT
>JAIRKQ010000027.1 GCA_031260055.1 Puniceicoccales bacterium | reverse complement strand
GCAGCCCGAAACTGTACCACGACCGCTACGTTGTTCGCACATTGCCCCAGAGGCAGTCAAATGCCATGCTATTCGGCAGTGCTGTCCACATGGCGGTTCTCCAACCGAACATCTTCGATGACCACTACTACGCTGACCCGTACAACATTCGATCGCCAAAGTCCAGAGCATTGGCGGAAGAAAACACAGGGAAAGTCCGTCTAACCAATAAAAGCTATGACCTCTGCTGGGCTATGGCCAAAGTGGCATGGGAACATCCCCAGGCAGCGGCGGAGTGTCGGGAAGGAGATGTTGAAAAGCCCATAGAAGCAAGGATGCGGAATGGGTTGACGGTAAGGAGTAAACCGGACATCATCAATTGCAATGGTATCTACGACCTGAAAACATTGGGAAAGCCCATGTGTTTCTTCCGGGACCATACGTTCGCTTTGGGATATCATATCCAGGCAGGATTCTATACTGGAGTTTCCATCGGCGCTAGGGATACTTTGGAAAGGGATTTCAAGTTCTGGGTGGTGACGAAACAGCCGCCCTTCGAAGTGCAATTTTTTACGATTCCCTACGAAGAGTGCTTGGCTATCTGGCGGTCCGTTTGCTTACCGGCCCTGAACGACCTTGCCCAGTGTCTAAAAACCAACGGTTGGGAAGAAAGCCCGTCCAGCACAATCACGGTCCCAGCCGCTCAAAAAAAGTATCATCGAAAATATTAAAAAAGTAAAAAAAAGGTAAAACTATGAAAACATCGTTGCCATTGGAAGAACATCGACAAATTGTAGAAACGCTGGTACACCTGGTACGTCCACAGGCGAAGGTGGTAGAGGAAGAGTATGGTGTTTATTATGTCTTTTCCTGGGAAGAATATGAATTTTTGTCAGACCACCTGAGGTCCCTGGTGGCAATGGCAAAAGAAACACTTGTCGACGTGCGAAAGGATCTCAAAGGCTATGTTTCCTTATGTGCGGGGGATGATGGAATGGTCGATAAAATCAAGGGTACGCTGAAGAAAGCCACTGCCACCTACAATGCTTGTAAAAAGATGTCTAAGGATTTGCTAACGTTCTTGAATAATTTTCCCTATGGGGTAAAAGGCAACCCCAAGGTTTATACCTCCGTGCCGGCATCCACTTATAGAATGTTTATATTGGCGTGCATTGGATACTATGCGGAAATGGAATGGACCCGGGGCACCATCTTGCGGGGTGACGAAGAAGAGAATTTTACGAAAAAGAAAGGCTAGGCTATGATGATGGATGACGAGGAGAGGGTCAATGAAATACTGAGGGTGCTATTCCACCCCACGGTGAATAGGTCCCACGAGTTCTTTTCATGCTATTCCCTGTCCCCCGCGGACTGTACCCATATCATGGAAACCCTGGAGATGTTCGAAAGGCAGATAGGTTATGTGTTTAACAACATAAAATCTAACCTGAAGAACAACAGGGGAAATATAGAAAAACCAAAACACACACCGGAAAAAACACTGCCCAAGGTTGATAGGTTGCAGAAGGAGCTTGATAAAACCCTGGTGTGGTTCCAAGAGTTGACCAGTTTCGTGGATGCCAAAAAAAAGAAGAAGGGTTGCTATACCAGCGTGAAGATTTCCTCATATAACAGCCATGTTGCCCGCCTCATGATTATCTTCTACGATATCCAAACCCTTGATACCAAGGTATGGTTCAACCTGTGAGTTTGCAAAGGGCAACTCACTGAAAATTTCAACTGTACGATTTTTTCGTACACTTTACGGAAATTATCGTATAAAAATGCTGGTATTTTTTATCAAAAAAATGTTTCTTTTTATAGGACAAGAAAACAAAAATGGGAAAACAGAAAATAATTGATTATGGAGAATCCGCAAAAAAGGAAGAAGTCGCTATTCGTTCCTCCGCTGCGGAATATCTTACGTTCGTTGCTGCAACGGGAGATAACCCAACCAGCGTCGAGATGCGATACCAGGACGAAAATATTTGGCTGACGCAAAAGATGATGGCAACGCTCTATGATATTGATGTGCGGACAATAAATGAACATCTTCAAAACATATTCCGTGATGCAGAATTGAGTGAAAATTCAGTTATCCGGAATTTCCGGATAACTGCCGATGACGGTAAATTCTACGATACAAAGCACTACGGGCTTCAAGCCATTATATCCATTGGCTTCAAAGTCAATTCCGTCCGTGCGGTACAATTTCGTAAATGGATCAATAAAATAGCCAAGGATTATACGATTCAAGGTTGGGCTATGGATAAAGAGCGTCTGATAAATGGCGGCAGTGTTTTAACCGACAAATATTTTGAGTATTTGCTGGAAGAAATTCGCGAAATTCGCCTATCCGAGCGTAAGTTTTATCAGAAAGTTACGGATATTTATGCGACTGCCTTAGATTATGACCCAACCGCGACGACGACTTTGGATTTTTTTGCTAAGGTGCAAAACAAACTACACTATGCGGTTCATCAACATACTGCTGCTGAATTGATTTACGAGCGAGCAGATGCAAACAAACAGTTCATGGGACTGACTACGTGGAGAAAAGCCCCCCATGGCAAAATCCAAAAGCAAGATGTTTCCGTTGCCAAGAATTATCTTAGCAAGGAAGAATTGGAATCACTCGGGCACATAGTGAATGCCTACCTTGATTTGGCAGAACGGCATGCAAAGCGCAAACTGCCGATGACGATGGAAGATTGGGCGAAGCAATTAGATTTAGTTTTAAAAGCCGATGGTAGTGAGATTTTGCAAAATGCTGGCAAAATAACCGCTGAAATTGCAAAACAACGTGCCGAATCGGAATTTGAGAAATACCGCATAGTACAGGACAAAATATTTGAGTCTGATTTCGACAAGTATATGTTGAGGCTTTCCGAACAACTGGAAAATGCCCAAGAAGATGATCTGGAAAAGGTCGAAAAGGGAAACTGAGCTATGCAAGAATTTTTATGTGAATGCTCATACATTCCTTGCCCCAAGCGGTTTCCATTAAAGGGGGTGTACAATTTGTACCCCCCTTTGTGGGGTCGAACCATTGGTAAAGAAAAAATATCCCAATGACACATTTACATGGGAGAAATACCCGTGTGTTACACTTTTTATAGGGTAAATATGATGTTTGATGACACTTTTTATAGGGTAAATATG
>JAIRKQ010000020.1 GCA_031260055.1 Puniceicoccales bacterium | reverse complement strand
GTTTTACGAACGACAGAAATTGTCATGGAACTGGTAATTGAAAATGCCGCAACCAATAAAATAAATACCAGGATAAAAAACATCATCGTTTTTTCGGTTTTTAGGACGAAAAGCAAGTCCTTGTTAAGTTCTTGCCAACTTGCTGCATGCACAGGCCGGGTTAGGTTTTTATTCAGTTCAAACGCAAATTTTTCTGGACGTATGTTGGGTTTTAATTTCAACGAAATCCCATGGATTCCATCACCTAGGCCGTATAAATCTTGCATGGTATCAAGCATCATGATCGCGACATTTTCATCGGCTTGCCGGTAACCTGTTTCATAGGTCGCCACAATTTTCAATGTTTTCGGCAAAATTATTTCATTGGCCTGTAGAGCCTTAAGCATTATCGGTGAATAAATTTCCACGCTATTACCAACCGTAGCTCCGATTTGACTGGCGAGTTCTTTGCTGAGAATGATGCCTCTATTATCAAAATTTTGCAAGCTTCCTTCCTTTATAAATTTCTGCAATTCGACGACTTTGATTTCGTTTTCAAGGTCAATACCTTTTATAAATGGAAATATGGATCGATTGTTGTATTCTACCATACCAACTCCGTAGGCATACTGCGCTAGGGCGGCAACTTCAGGTCGGTTTTTCAAAAAATTACTCAAGCGATCTGCGTTATATAGTATATTGTTGTTGACGTCTACACGCACTTCACCCTGTGTAGCTATGATGGTCTGTCGAATTTCATGTTGAAATCCATTCATCACGCTTTGGACAACGAATAGCACCATAACTCCCAGTGCTACACCGATAATGGACATAATTGAGAAAAATGAAAACCTTTTCCCGGAGGGAAACAGCTGTTTTAATGCTAAATATATGCACCAGTTCATTTAATAACTATCTATGAAAGGGCAAAATTATTTTTTTTCGATGAAACAGCAATAAAAAGTGTATCATAGTTTCATTCTGATTTCGAAATTTCCACATATAATTTTATCGATTTGCCTCCACGCGCCTCACCGGGTACGTGAAATGATATCGTATTTTTTCCACTTTTGACATATTGTGTTATGTCAACTTTATGCGTACTGCTATTCGGTAATGGGTTTACCAATTTGAGATTTAATTTTTTACCGTTAATTGTCATCTGTAAGGTGGGAATGTTAAATTTGTTATCTATTATCAAAGCAGCAGCCTTTTTTGTAACATAAAAGCTTTGCATTACCACACGGTGTGGATTATCGGCGGACAATACCACAGGTATTGTGGCAATGGAGATATTGCGATAGTACCACTTCAGAATTTGATCGAAGCTTTTATTAAGACGTGTGGCCATAAACCCAGCTCCATACTGGCTCATGCCAACTGCATGGCCAAACCCTCCTCCATGGGCGATGATTTTTGTCAATTTCCCATTTTGATCTGTGAGGTGTTCGAAAACGCAATTAGCACTTGGTAATACGGCCCCATCTTTTTTGAACACACGCCTAATTACCAATTCTTTTTTGACTGAAATTTTCTGTGCCGTAGTTACAATGACTAGCTCCATGATTTGGCCAGAAACACCACGCCTTTTCACATCTATCCGTTGAATATTGCCCAAATCATTCGGATTGAAAGAAAATCCGTCGATCAAACCGCTTGCTTTTTGTTCCACTAGGGAAGCCTTCAGAATCTTTTTTAATTCTTGGACATCCCACTCTTTTTGCCATCGAAAATATTTTGATTCGCCGTCGAAGAATTTTGGATGGGACTTGAAAAACTTCCTAGCCGTATCCTCATCCCTGAGGTTTCCAATTTTTGGATTGTCAGGTTTCCCTGTCAAATATGGCAAAGGAGTACCTGGAAACGCATTTGTCTTGGGATCTGTAAATGTATTTTCATAGTTCTCCGTGTGGCCGCAGGATGTGGAAAAATATAGGGCCAAAATTGGATTCCCACCGTGTAATAATATGATTCCTTCCGTTTCTTTTACAGCCTGATTAGAAGAGGGGTGTTCGGTATTTGTCCCAAAATATACCTGGCTTGCTACGGAGTCGTATAAATCAAACTCTTTGAACTCTTTGGACCTGGGTGCTATGGCATAATTTCTTGCCACTACCGCCTGGGCTTTTAGGGCTTCAATCCCAAATTTGATGGGCATTTCATTGGGAACTACACTTTTCAAATAATCTTCAAGAGCAACAACATTGACGAGGAAAAATTTTCCATTGCTTGCTTTTGTGATTTCGAAATTCCCTCGATACAGGGCCTGTTTGCTATGCCTTTGTAAATTCTTGACTCCCAGAAAACCATTGGGACATTTTATGGTAATATTTTCTCGGACATTCCTCAAACATTTGTTTCCACCTATTACCGTGATGGTAAAATTACCATTCACGAGTTTAATTTTTGCCGATTGATTGCGTGCGACTTTGACCAAGGGGACGGAAGCATTTCCTTTAAATAGACTAAACTCTCCCGTTCCTATGATTTCGATCTCATCGTAGGCGAATTCTTTGAACTGATTGTCACTGATCGCTACCCTAACGGATCGTTGCTGATGATCAGCCTTACAATTTAGCGGAAGCCACATGCAAACAATTATCCAAATGACCGCAAAACTTTTTCTAACCTTTACCACTCTCTAGGTAGATAATTAAAAACGAATCTGCAATTGCAACGCATAATGTTGAATGGGAGCTTAAAAAATCCGGTTTCTGCCTGTGCCAAAAAAAGTTTAATCCTTTCTTTTCCTTTGCAAAATCTTTTCATACCCTCGCTTCGAGGTCCCCCTATACATAGGTACAGCTGTTCACTCAGGGAATAATTCAATTCCACTCCCGCCAGGACTTGAAAAATTACGAAAGATGAAAGAATGGTTTTCATTCTGCAGGCAGCGTACTTCCCAGCTCGTGAGGATTAAGTCTTAATTTAGGTTACTAAATACATTCGGTGTATCGACACCTGATCCTTATGTTGTTGCGGGGGGATTCAAAAGCCGACTAACTGATGTTATTCTGCTCAACAAGTTTGTTATGCTTGTTCCAATTCTTCTTATTGCCCGAGTTGAGGTTGATACGGTTGAAGCAATACTTAGTCCCAATCCTGTAACTCTTTCTCTAGCGTTGGCGATACACTCTCTGGTTGCTCCCGTCATATAGCCAGCAGCTAGGACGGATGCTAAAGGAATGAACACAACTCCCGCAGCGGCAGTTACTCCAACTGCAAGTGCTCCCGCACCTGCAGCGGCAGCAACACTTCCACCCACTCCTGCTCCTATGGCAGCCCCTAATCTGCTCCATCGCGATGTGGCACCGCCTACGGCAGCGGTAGCACCGTGGATATCGAAGGTAGCCTTACTAATACCTTCCCCGATGACACCTAAATTTTCACCAATTCTTTCGGCATGACTGAATAGTTCATTGTTCGATCTTTGAAGTGTTTGATTTTGTTGTCCCAATTCTTCACAACTTGCCTGAATTTGTGTTTGTCTCTCTCGTAACCCTTCACATGTTGTCGCTATTTCTCTTTCATATGCCTGTGCTTTAGCTAGATTTGCCCCTATTGTGGCCAATTCTGTTTGTAGACCGGCCGCTTGCTGAGAAAGTTGCTGGGCTTCTGCCATGGCATCTCGCACCGCTTTGCTTATCCTTTCCTGATCTTTCGCATCCCCGCCAGCTTGCCTACCCAATCGATTTGCCTTATCTATTGCCTCATCCACCTGTTTCTGGCACTGTTCTAGCTGTGTTTGGACATCGTTGTATGAGTTTTGCAATTGCTGTATATTCCCCAATGCCTTCTCGTGGTTTTGCTGTAAAACGGTAATCGTGGCTACTACTTCTCTTTGCTGCTCCTGTATTGTTGTTTGTAGCTCCGTTAGTGCTCCAATGATGTGTGCCTGCATGGTCCCCAATCTTGTGATACTCTCCAGGACAGCTGTATTGACTTTCTTTTGTGCTTCAACAAGACTTTCTACCGTCGCTGTTGTTATTTCTCCGCTTCCCAAACTAGTCAGTACTTCATTGGATTTGGCGGTTGCTGTGGTAAGTTCTGCTTGAACGGCCTCAAATTCATTTTTAACGTATGTTTTAATTGCTTCTATTTGTGTATTCACTTCGTCGCCGCCCGTTTGTATTTTTTCCAACATCCCGTTCAAACATCTTTGATTTTCCTGCACTGTGTTTTCAATCTTAGAAACCATTTCCTGTTGTTGGGCAACAAAGGCTTTCATCGCGTCTGTCTGTCTTTGGAGTTCAGCTGCCTGTGCCGCGTTTGTTTCTTGTAATGTTGCAATCTCCGCTTCGTTTTCTGCAATCTTGGTCTCGATGGTTGCAAGAGTGGATTGCAATTCCGTAGCCTTGTTTTGTATTTCCTGTGCTTGCTGTTCGGCCTCCCCTTTGGCCTGTTGAGCTGCTGCTAAACTTTGTTCGAGTTCAGCGTTTTGCTCTGCGAGATTCCCTATTTTTGCTGTTTGTTCCGCCACCAGTGTTTGTTGTCGTGCTATGGTTTCCTCCTGTTGTCCTATGGTTCTCTGTTGAGTACCAAGTTCCTCCGTCATAGTCTCCAAATTGTCATATGCATCCCACAAACCCGCATTTGCTCTACTCAAATTTACCTGGGAGTTTTGTAGCTGTTCCAATAGTTTAGTTTGTTCCCGTAGATCGCAATTTCTTTTATACAAAGCGACACCAGTAGCCACACCACCTAATACCCCCACAAGAACCCCCACAACAATACAGCATATCAAAGGCGCTGCCAGCACACCTGCTGCCACAACAACTATGCCACCAACAATGGCGGTGGCCGTGAGAGCAAACCCGGCAATTTTAATTGCTGACATGTGAGCACTTTTTAGCTTGGAAATTTTTTGGCTTATTTCTGCAATTTCACCTTGTAATACTCTTTGCGTCTCTGTACTGGCTGTCCTTTCGGCCTGATAACCATGGGTGGTAGCACGCCTTCCTAGTGTTTCATCAGATACATCCCTGGGGCGATGCGCAAGGCTTGCGTTTGTTGTTCGTACACCGGAAGGTTCGGCGTTTTGCCTTGACCCAGGTCCGGATACCTGTTCTGGTTGATCATATGGTACTAATGCCTGTGTCATACCTTTTCCTCTGCTATGAAGCAGTGTGCGAATTGTAAAATACTTGTCAATTATTTTTCGGATTAAATTATTCAATTACAAAATTGACTAATTTGTGCCATGGGCCAATTTGGGGGTTTCGATGAAACGGTTAATTTCACCCTACAACGACATTAAAATTTTCTCAGGGACATCAAATCGAACACTGGCAGAGTCCATTTGCTCTTTCCTGGGAGTTAAAATTTCCCAGGTAAAAATTGAAAATTTCCCGGATGGTGAAATTGGTGTGCAAATAGAAGAAAGCATTCGGGGTGATGACGTTTTTATCATACAGTCGACCAATTTCCCAGCCAATGATAATTACATGGAGCTGCTGATATTGATTGATGCCGCCAAGCGTGCCTCTGCCGGAAGAATTACAGCTGTGCTTCCATTTTTTGGATATGCGCGGCAGGATCGGAAAGATAAATCGAGGGTTCCCGTAACGGCAAAATTAGTTGCCAATCTCCTGGTGGCGGCTGGGGCCGATAGGATCCTGTCCATGGATATGCATTCCCAACAATTGGTCGGGTTTTTTGACATTCCCGTCGATCACCTGTTCGCTTCTGCTTTGTTCATAAAATATCTGCGCAATGAGAACACCAAAAGCTTGACCATCTGTTCCCCCGACTTTGGAAATGCCAAAATGGCGGTGGCCTATGCCGATGCCCTCGGGTGTCCATTAGCACTGGTTGGCAAACGTAGATTTGGAGGGAATGATGTGAAGTCTTTGAATGTGATCGGAGAAATCAACGGTAGGGATATTTTGTTTGTGGACGACATGGTGGTAACGGCAAAAACATTGGTCGAAGCAGCCAAATTGCTCAAAAAAAGCGGAGCAAGGAGCATCAAAGCCGCCGTAACGCATTGCATACTGACGAAACCTGGCTATGACCTAATTGCAGACAGTGCCATTGATCAGCTTTTAACTACCAATTCCGTGCAAATTGCACACAAAGATGAACGTTTTACAATTTTAAACATCAACGAAATATTTGGAGAAGCGATCATGCGCATCCATAATAATGCCAGCATAACGGACCTATTTGAAATAGAAGGGTTTTGATGATTTTAACACCTGTGGCTAAACATTATTTCACGTTGCCACAGCAACAGCCCATTTCGCCGAACCTTCTGTCAAATCAACAGACCAGCTGAAGTGAAAGCAACAAAGAGCAGCACCTGGACTCTATGCCATTAACCTTCAATTCTTTTACCTATCCCTCAACTTTGCTAGCAGTCTCAAAAGTTCTAGATATAACCAAATTAAGGTTACCATCAGCCCGAACGCCGCATACCAGGACATGTATGTTGGCATTCCACGGTCGGAAACTTTTACTATAAAATCGAAATCTATCGCCAAGTATAAAGACGCAATGGCAACGACAAAGACGCTGAATAGAATACCAAAGAGGCCCGAAGAGTGTATCAAAGGAACGGCAATGCCGAAGAACGATAAAACCCAACTGATCATGTAGAACATTGCAATGCCGAACATTGCAGATCCCACAATCATTCGGAACCTATCGGAAACCTGTATTATGCCCGACCTATACAAAATAAGCATGCCAAATGCCACGCCAAATGTTAGAGCGACTGCTTGAAAAGCAATCCCGCGATACGCGAAATCAAATAATCTCGAAACGGATCCGAGGATCAGACCTTCAAATATCGCATAGAGCGGTGCAGTCACTCCTGCCCATTCTTTTTTGATACAAGTTGCAAGGCCGGTCACAAAGCCTAGAGCAAGAAACAATGTCAGCTTGCTACCTATCGCCGAAATGGTTGTTCCTGGGCTAACCCATGAAAACAGAGCAGCCCCAAAAACAAGGCCCAACAAAATCAAACAACGACCGATTGTCCCGCTCAAAGTCGCAGTAGATTCCGACTCTGCACACGAGAAACTCCTCGAAGATAAAATTGGATTTGAAGAATCGTAATTCATAATTGCGCTATACTGTAGTGTATAAGTTTTGTAAAAGCAAGAAAAATCATTTACCTCTTTTAGGAGTTAATGTCTTAAAGATGGCGTGGCCTATACATCTTTGTGCCATGTTTGCTTCTTCATTCGTGTTAAATGACAATGAATTCCGGTACCATTGCAAAGCTTGAAAAGGAGGCTGACGTTACCGATGGGGATTGGTAATTTAAATATACGCCAAGAGTTTTGTTCAAAAATGTGAACTCCCTCGCAATGTTATTCATACCCGAAATTGGCCGTAGACATAGATTTATTAGATTAAAACTGTCAGCCTCTTCAAAAATCAGTTTCAACCCCACCTTAGAATTGTCATCCGTATCGAAATATACCTCATCCAATTTCAATGCCATAATATATGAAGTTTGGGTTTGGGAATCGAAGTCCGTTGTTTCAAAGGTCGCCGGTGCAATCAAGCGATTTTTCGGGATGACCGACGATGTGGCAGAAAAATTTCGGTATACTTGCACTCCATTTATAGAGTAAACATAGGAGACCGCCAATGACGATAATGTCCAATATGCTTTACAGACGTCGTTTGGGGCCATCGGATATAAAGTGGTCTGGGAAGTATCGCTGCTATGCGGCAAAGTATGCGGGACACCGGCGAAACTTACACGGGTTAAAAATTCGTCATTCATGGCTTCTCGAAGTTTTAGGGAGAATAGGGTTCACTCGCAAGGGAATATCGCTTTTTTAAGACTCCGGATTCGCAAACATCTTCTTCGCGCAGTTTGACAGTTACCGCTGAAACTGCAATGTCTGCCGTGTCTATTTGGATAGACCTACCCGAGTTATTTGGGTCTGCAAATTTTATCATTTTATATTTTCCAGGGCCAAAAGATGTATTGTCCACGCGTGCATAAATTCCCTGTTCGACGGTCCCATTGCTCGACACTTCTGCCGTTATGCGTTCACTGTGATTTTTACTTTCAAACAGTAAGCGTCCGGAACGTGTCAATTCTGCTAGATCAGCAGCTCCTAGATGTTTAGCCGGTCCAAATTTTATAAAAATTTTCCCAGAATCCAAATTTTCCACAACTTCTTGAACCACGGCATTCATCGTTTCCCAGGCAGACTGTCCTCCGGTAATATTTAACGTCTTTCCAAAAAAATCTTGCGATACTTCCTCCGAAACAGTCACCACAGTACCATCGTATTGTAGAGGATTAACGGAATTGTAAATTTGTTCCGCTAGATTTGAAGGTATCGATTCCGCAGTTGTCAGCGACAATAGATCTTTATAGGTTCCCGTTGTAGCGTCGGTTGCTAGTATCCGCACAGCAACCTCGCGGTCGATGACGGCTTCACTAGCGTCTGCATATGAAATCTTGCAGCGGACGATATCGGTTTCTGCGGTTTTGTTCATCCAGTTAGCTACTGTCCCGCTAATCAGTTCATTCGGCAGTGTACTTGATCGGCTAACATTGCCTATGGAAATATTCGATGCCGAAATATTTGTGAGACCTGGAACGTGTGCTTGCCACCAGGAGACAGAAGATGTTTCAATGGCAGCGGTCGTTATATTCTGGACGACGTAGTTCGCCTTTGATCCTTCCAAGTCTATTGTCAATACGAGAGCTTTTAATTCGGACCCCGTACAACTTTCAGGATATTTTTGTTGGACAGACTCCTTCCAAGCCTTTCCATTTACGCTGTTTGTTGTTTCAAATTTTAAAACCACAGCCGGAACCTGTAAATCATAGCGTGGCTGGATTGAAAATTCTTGTACATGCGACGAAACATTGAGCGTGATCGATGGCATCTGAGAGCGTCTCAAAAATGATATGGTAGGAACGCTTGGACCATAATCTACGGAACAAATCGTATCGGGGACCCATCGCAAAAGTCGGCGGATTATGTCGGCGCATGATAGATCTTTGCATTCATCCAATGGAATATAAACCGGAATGTCGATATCTCCCATTGCCAAATTCATACCGCAGGAAATGGCATAGTTAATTACATCCGTGATTTGTTGTCCTATGCTTAGCTGTGTACCGGATATGTCCAGCCCAAGGATCACCCTGCTTTTGTAAACGTTATATAGCGTCGGTGAGTCTTCCATTGGATCGATTGGTTCCTTCCATGCTTGTTGGTATATAAGATTTTCCAGGTACCACCAGACTCCAGACAATTCATATTGATACGCTTCACCATTAGGCGAACAATGGAGTGGTGTCTGAGTAACAATGCCATCGAACCACCCATCGCCATCGTTAAAAATTTTTATGGGTATATTTGCAGCAAATGTTGGTAAAGATGATAAAGCGTTTCCTTGCACATACAGTATTACTTTGTCGGTTAGTAAATTTTTTCTAACCCGTTTGATGCCGCTTATTCCAAATGATGCGATGGGTTTCGTAGTACCATCATATTCTAATGTCCAAACCATAATTTCTTCTATCGCAAATTGTTGATTCTGGAAGCGAGGTCATCGAGGCTTGCATCGATTTCGTCGAATTTTTGATCGATGTAGGCCTTGAGATGTTCCAATCGAATTTCAAAAATATTCAATTTGTCTCGTATAAGTTTAAAATCTGCCTTGCTAAAATCTTCCATGATAATACCCTTAAAGTTTCTTTTATCCCAGAAATGGCTCCGGGACCATCCCGGAGCCACATGTTCCCACATATTAGATGAAATCTATACTTGGTGGTCTTTGAGAGGTGAAATCGGTTTTGTGGGCCATATTTAGTGTAATAAATTTGACTTGGACATCATACCGACCTCACTCAACAAATGGATTGTTGGCAACAATTTGTTCACGAATTGATTTGCGTTCCAAGTATAGTGCTGAAATTTCTTCCCCAATGGCTTGTAATTCATTTTCCGTTGAATAATCCTCCTGCGTAATCATATCCTGTAACACGGAAATGTTATTAGTGATGGGGTCAGATATCTCTTTATACAGTTCCCTGCGCCTATTTCTAATAGCTTCATTTGCTACGTCCGGAGGTATCGATGGCACCTCAGATTGCTTGTAATATATCCCATCATTTGGTGTGTTGTGAGAAGGAACGATTGGTTCTTCCGTTTCTTCGATAGAATCAAGTGTTATACCCTTGACCGATACGTTGATTGCCAAGTCTGCCTGTGATGCACTAAAAGCAACAATATTACCGTCTTTTTTCCCTATATACATTTTAAATAGCTCCTTTTGAATAGATAAACCGAAAAAGATTAACATTAAGGTTAGAATTAAACATCTTGAAAAGACGTCCATTTGCTACCGGAAATAACAAAAAAAGGTCCTTGTTCGTGGAATAGGTAGTCGCCCCACCGCCATATACTGTCGTATTTGTCCCCGCATTAAGTATTACTTTTCCGATTATATATGCATTGGTGTTGAAAGTGGTACATTCGACATATATCCAACCATCTGCTGGAGCAGTGTAGGTGTCCGCCGATGCACCGTAGGTGATATCAACATACTGCAAACTTGGTGTCCAATCATCGGAACTACCACTTCCGCCACCATTCCCGCCAACCGCACTTGCTATTCCGGTTGACTGGTCGACGGTAATGGTTGTTCCATCCGGCTTAATACCACCCAGAGCATTTGCTGTTGCAATGGGTAGAGTATAGGACTGGTCATCGGCGGAAAGGACCCCATCCGTAATGGTAAGATTGTTTCCGACCTTAATGCCTCCCAGAGTATTTGTCGAAGCGGTGGGTAGAGTATAGGACTGGTCATCGGCGGAAAGAACTCCATTCGCAATGGTAAGATTGTTTCCGACCTTAACGCCTCCCAGAGTATTCGTCGAAGCGGTAGGTAGGGTATAGGATTGGTCATCGGCGGAAAGAACTCCATCTGTGATGGTAAGATTGTCCCCGACCTTAACGCCTCCCAAGGTATTCGTCGAAGCGGTGGGTAGGGTATAGGAGGAGCTTTCATCTGCCCATCCGAGTCCATCGGTTATAGATTTTAAAACCTGGCCATCGGAACCTTTTTCCAACCTCACCGCTGCACCAGATTCACCGCCGACGATAAGGTCTCCTTCGGTTGTCATCGGATTGACCATCCCTTCTCCACTTGCAGCCGTCGAGGATGAAATTGTTACTTCGGAGTCATTTGCTGCTATGGTAACGTTGTTACCGGCCTTTAGCGTTTTAAATTTTAAATCCCCATCGATTTTCTCCTTGAAAACAGCTGTGCCAGTTCCTAAATTACTTGCCGAAGTAGCTTCTCCCTGTCCAGAAGTTGTGTGCTGGTCTACGTAAGTTTTGACGGCCCCCTGGGAGGGAACCATGGAATCGGAAGTGCCGAGGTTAGTGTTTGTGTTGATGGCTACCAACTGTATGAATCGGTCATCGCACTCGTTGGATGTGTAATAAATTTTGATCGGATCTGGCGGCGTTGAAAGGTTGCCCCCTCCTACTTCGAGAATGCAAACTATTCCAGCACACAGTGTTATAATTTTTGGAGTTGTGTCACTGGTTATTGCCCAAATCGATAGCCAATGGTCACCTGCAACGACATTACTTTCAGCCGACGAAAAAAGAATTACCGCGTGTTGTTTTGTACCATTTTCCCACGTTGCCGACGTCAAAGTATCATCGAAGGACGTACAGATTTTCTGCATGAGAACAGGTGTGCTCGCCGATGGGACCTTTCCGTCATCCGTCAATTTACGAATCGCAAGGGAAATGCTCCCATAGTTCGATACGCTCCAAATGTCTTCACCGTTGAAAACGCCAATTTCAAATCTGATATCGTTTCCTCGCCAAAATTGCGGAATTTCACCCCGGAGAACGTCGATGGGATTGTTAAAACTTGACGTGTCAGCCTTGATTCTGACGATTATTTCATTCAAATTGTCCATACTTTAATCTTTTGTAAAAATTCCACCTATGATTTTATAAGCGTGGGATGAAACCACCCCATCGCTTACGGATTGCACCTCACTGATAACAGCATCATTTAATGAGTAAGTGTCCTGGGACGGTTCTTCGGTAATCACCAAAGTTGATGGCAAGTTTGTCAGCGATGCGGCATGTTGAATAGCGTAGGCCTGTGCTTCTTCCACCGAAGGATGTCTTTTGGACACTTTAAATTCCAATGTTGTCTGTTGATTGCCCCGATCGAATCCTTTTACGGCGATAGCTCTCATGGCGGGCGCAATTTGTATTTGCCGGGAATTGTTGATTTCTAGATCGTAGGGTTGTTCATTGGCAACATTTCCCCCGGCTAAAATAATAGTTCCTATTGTAATTTTCATCGTCTACGTAAATTTTAAGTGGCATGGCATGCCAAAACACATGGAAAAATAGTTAATGTTGTCCTCCCGTGTGGCTTTGAAATTTTGTGGTCCCGAAGATAATTCCAACTGATAGTTTTCGTCTAAAATATTGGGGTGCCACATGTGCAGGTGCTGCATGACTATTTCGGCCAACGATAGCAAACTTTTGCCCAATTTGTTCATCGCGGTGTTTTCTATGATTTTTATCTCGATGGTTACGTCATGGAAAACAGGCCCTCCGATATGGGCATGGACATGGCTTGGGACAGGAGGCATGAGCAAGATCACTACGCCGATACCCGTTTTGACATTTGCCTCAATGACAGAATGTAGGTCGCTCTGCTTGTACGTCAAAATTGGAACATTTCGCAATTCGTTCAGAGCGAGTAATCGCTTTTCGATCGCATCCTGTAATTTTTCCAAAATTCCTTCCGTCTTCATGGTCAAAAACCTCCCAAAGATTTTCCGGATGCATGGTGTAGCCTGCGGTGCACAACCTGACATCCGACATTTGAACTAAAATCATCGGTTACCAAGGCGTCGTCTGGGAGAGATACGGGAACTTCTCCCTGAGCAATGCGTCTTAGATAATCCTTCGCATCGGTTGCCAAACGGATTTGGTCAGCCGTCAATTTCAGACCAGGCAGGCGGGTCTGTGCACTTTCCAAAATTAGGTAACAGGCAAAACTTTTTAGATCGTGGGGAATTTTTGTCCTATCTGCACTTAGCAAATTATGCCTATTTCCGCTGATTTCAGCGCGAATGCGGGCCGTAATGTCCCCAATGATTTCGTCGATTGGGTTTGCTTGATCATCCACCATTTCCAGAGTTTTCAAAGCGTTCAGCTGCGTTGAACACAAATAGTCATTGAGATCGGAAATTTGTATAGTTATCCACGTTGCCATAAAATTTTTCATTGAGGGATTAGGGGTATCCGGAAAGATTTTTGAACTCTTTCCGGATATGGGTGTAGGTCTATTATATTGCTGTTATGATGCTGTTACCGTGAGCTTTCTTATGCCTTCTTTTGAGGTCAAAACCACATTGCTGTAATGTTCGACCGTCAAATCCGTAAACTTGCTATGTTCGTCTGCATACACACGAAATGTACTACCACCATCGATGGGGGTAACGAACCGTTTAATGTTTGCCGGTTCATCTTTCATAATGTCATTCCGGGTATAAAACGCGTATATCTTGTTGCCCAGCAGGTTAGATTTTTCCGCACCATTTTGGTAACGGGCACTCATTACCCGTACTTCGTCGACGAACAGCTTTCTCGCCAGCTCTTCCGGAGTTAATCCTGCTGCCCGTGTCGCTCCAGCCGTATTTTGGACATCGTATGAATCACTCCTCAAGTCCCATGCACCTTCGCCGATAACGATCCTGTTCGGGCGAATACCGGTATAATATCCGCTGCCGCTTCCAATTCGGACCGAATGTGGGAATCCGGGTTGGCGGAAGACCCCCAGGTATAGCTAGCAGAGATTGATTCGGCATTGTCTTCCAATGCTGAAATCGCACGGCGCAATTCATTGCGCAGCAGGCGCTGGAGTAGTAACTGGACATAGCGCTCTCTCCAATCGTCTCCCGCCACATCGTCGTGGTCGACCCTAACTGTTAAGCCCTTGTTATAGGTCCGAGATGTTATGGAAGTTCCGACGAATTCTATACGCTTGAAAGATGCACCAATTGATCGGATGTCATCGGTCTCAGACAAGAAGCATTGTTCATTGTTTGAAAGCTTGAATTCGAAACGTTTTGCTACGGGGATGACCGGTGCGATAAAATTCAATAGCTCTTCTATTTGTTCCGAATCTTTCCAGCCTACTGTAAATGCGGTTAAGGGTTCCGAATATGTCGATGCGGTAAATCTTGCCTCATTGGCAGCACAAATCGTGCCGCATTCCTGAAAACCATCATCTTTTGGTAAAATTTCTATGTTCATAGGATCCTTTTGGTTAAATTTTAGCTACCTTTGACTACGTGTTGTTGGGGTACACAGCTCATAAATTCTATGACCTGGCCATCCGCCGTTGCCGATGTTAGCGCGATGCCTATCATCATACAGGTTTGATCACTCGCCGTTGGTGCCGGTAGAGGTTTCACTTTTCCGTTTCCTGCGGGAATGAGGATTGAACCTGCCGTAACCGCCGTACTGGCTACCGCTTGCAGCGTATCAGGAGATCCAAGCAATGCGACGTTAACAATTTCCTTGGTCCCTTCCGAGTTAGGAGCGGCCGCTTCATCGGTGATAGTTCCAATGGGCAAATCGGATGTGCCGCATAGGGCAACGTCGGTCTTTTGCGTCCCAAATTTACCGAGGAGATATTTGGTTGGGATGGCTCCTTCTGCCTGCTTGGTAATATTACAAGCATGGGTCCCAATGGCAGAATTTGATAATATTAATTGTGTCATAATTTCCTAGTTAAGGTTAAAGGTTTTTATTGAACAATGCGGGATTGTTGCGTTTGACCGCATTCCAGGCGTCATTGTATTTTTCTGAAAATTTTTGCATGCGTTCGAAGACAAGTTCCAATATTCTTTCGCAATTTGATTTGTTGAAAATTGGTTGTTTCAAATCTTCCGTTTGCGAGACCGTATGGAGGACTATCTGAGACGGTAAAATTAAAAAGTCTTCATCCACAGAATCCATCGCCCGTTGCCCAGGCTGTTTTTCTTCACTTCCCGGAAGAATATCTTCGGAGTTGATGTTTTGACAATTCTCTTGGCCATCGGTTACAAAGCTTTTCACGCTATCATCTCCCAGTGATGCCGCTTGCCCATCAACTTTTTCAACTTTTAACACGTGGTCGCATTTAATATTTGGATGGTTGGTTAATCCGACCGACAATAGGCGTTTGGGAGACAACTTGCCGTCCTGGGTTGGAGTCGTCAACCACCGCAGAGACAGATGTCTAAGGATGCCATTTTTAAACAACTCTCGGCCAATATCCGTCCATTTTACCAAAATCCACAGGGCATTATCTTCTACTTTCATATTTTCTATACGTCCATAAACCCTATTGTTTTTCGACCCAAATTCCGGATCATCGGGATGGCCGATAAAGATAGGAAGCCCTTGAAATCTGCGCATTAGGCGGCCTCGCAGGGAATGGAAGGAATCGATAATTCTTTCGGCAGCCTGGGAATCAAAAAGTTGTGTCCCTTTGGGATGGGCATATTCGCCATAATCTACTAATTTTAACCATTCAACGAGCATCATTGCCTCCTTCCATTTCACCATTACCTTCGAATTGTGCCGTAGAAGTTAGCATCTGCTCACCCTCATTTGGCGTTGCCAAGTTAAACCTTTCCCGAACATCATTTATTGAGATTGGAACTCCCATTTTGTGTAACTCCCGGTACAAATTCAGCTCATCGGCCACGTTTCGCTTAACATTTGGGATAAACTTTATGTATGCCTTTATGGGAACATCGCCGAACAGGTATCTTACGACAAATCTGTCGACCTGTGCATTGAGGGCTTCCGAAATCATTCCTGCATCATCCTCTTCCAAAATCGCCGTTTCATCGGCTTGTAGGGATGCTCCCGCTCCGTTTTCCCTCGATAATGTTGCCAGATCGGAACCTCTCCAGAGTGCAGAAATTGCACGGTCCATCCGGTCTATTAATTTTGGATAGGGCAATTCCCCCTTCGTCGATAGATCTATCGCTTCGATGTTAGTACCTTTTGACATCAATGCACTAAATTCAGCCCCGAAATCTTCCACGGCATCACAGGCTGCTTCCCATTGTTCCGTATTTGGAGCTGCATCGGTAACACCTTTCACCCCTGGCATACCATTTCGTTCACAATAAACCAGCCAGTCCCGCAATGGCAGATGTTTAAACAGGTACGCAATGGAACATGCTTCCATCAGACCATCCCCCGTTGTTACCAGCCATGCTCCCGCTTCCAAAGGAATGCCGGATGTGGCACCTTCGTTCGTCAAAAACTTCAATTTTCCATCACGGTTTTCAAAAAACCACAGTGGAACAAATCGGAATGTGGCTGTTAGTAACGTCGAAGGTGCCGTGGGTTTCAGTTTTGGAGAATCTTTTTCCGATGCCGAAATTTCACAGGGTTCGAAAATTATTTCATGGACGGCATATTTTTTGCCAACGGCATCCATCATTTGACGTACCAGTAGAGATATCCCTCCAAGCTCGTTGCCATCGCACGCGCTTGTTGCCGACAAATTGTTATAGAAATATTCCAGTGCGCTTTTCTGTTCTCTGGCCAGGTCAGAATCGTCAACCGATAAAATTTCCCAGTGCAGTCGGGCGATTGATTTCTTTCTCTTACTTGCTACTCCCTGAATAACATCATCCCGACGTTCGATGGCATCCCACGTTAGGGCAGCAGCTTTCAAATACCCTGCGGAAAAAGCATCCAACATCTGTGACAATGAGTCCGGTGTCAAAGTTTTGATTGGATTAAACCGTGCCCGCATGGAATTTTTCACGCGAATTTCTGAAATTTGTGATACCGTTTTCATAAAAATTCTTCTCTCCTTGTTTTTCGTTCAACTCTTTCGAAATATGGTGCTCGCTGATTTCTGCAGGTGTTTGCAGCGTGTATGGCCAATGCTAGTGCCCAAAACCTATCGGCATGTCCATTTTTCCCCCTATCCCCCGCAAATCTGATATTTCCTGCGAATGTCGTCTCTCTCCTAACAGATCTCAAGTCTGCCCGAATAAAATCATCGCCGGGAATTTTTATTAATTTTTTCTCAAATACTTCCCGTAGCTGATAGGCTAATTCTTCTTTCGTCCTATTGGTAAATGTCACCCCTTCCACGCGATATTTCCAAAAGTTTTCGCTGGCTCGTTCGAAAAACTGGCGTCCAATCCCAGTTCGATCGATGCATATCCTCTTCAAATTTTTTATTTCAAAGAATTTTTGTAGTCCTTTTTCCTGTTCGGAGAATGGAGTATTTTGCATGGTCAAAACCTTTCTTGTACATAGGATATCGTCTTGTTTTTCGAGCAACCAAAATACTGTCAAATCGTGGCTACGAGCGACATCGATTCCAAGGAAGCAATCGCCGGTCCCCCTAGAAAAATCATGCAATTCCCAAGAATTTTGTTCATCGGCCTGATATTCGCAGGCGGCTATCATGTCACTTGCTATGAATGCCGAACGGTCGTCGGAGGGAACACACATATATTCCTGTAAAAACGACTCTTCATCGGGACAAGAATTTCTCACGGCATCGAAATATTCCGAATCCGACATTTGGACCCGTTCATCGGATGCGGGTAGCCGTGCCTTTAACTTGTCTAGGAAACCATGTTCGAGCGCATCCTGCAACGTTACACGGTGATAGGAAAAGTTTTTCCGATTTTCCCCCTCCCGTATTTCACAAATTAACTCATTAAAAAAATTATTTGATCCCCGATGAGTCGATAGGATTTCTAACTGTCCGCCCCAGGTAATACCTGGTATGGCGATCGTATACAAATTTTTCTGGTCGCCATGCAATGCGAATTCATCTAATACCCGCGAGCCTCTTTTCCCAGCCTGTGCATTGATATTCGACGACAACGAATTAATTGATGTGCCACTGGAAAAACCTAGGGTTGCTGAGGAATCAGTTCTTTCTTCTAAAATTTGCCTATGGCCGAAAAAATCACAGGTTGGCGACAGAATTTTTGCAAACTTTTTACAATCGTCTATGAACAATTTCGCCTGCAGTTCATCCCGAGATGTTACCCAGGAATCATAGTTGTTCTGCCTAGAAACGTGTCGTCTAACGGTGCCATATGCCGTTGCCAACGTCATCCCAATTTGCCGTGATTTTTCCAAAATTTTCAGCCGTGAATTGTCTAGAATCCAATTAGCCTGGTATTGTAGAAAAAAGCTCTGTGCCGTGGTTTTCATAGTAGTTGCAATTGCTCCTCCACTGTTTTAACGATATCGCTTGGTAATCTGCCCCTTTGCAAATTTTCCCGCATGGTTTGTAGCTTCTGCCTTTCTTCGTTGAGATCGGCAGATTTCAGCTTCGCAATTTTCTTAAATTCGATGTCTTGAATTTTTTGGTGGCTCGCCGATAATTTTTGTATGACACAGGAAATATCCTTGAGTTCTCCAACGGAACCATCAGTGTTCCCACAGATGGAGTCGAACAGCATTTCCCAGGCCCGGGAAAGTGATGCCATCGCAGCCTCCGTAGGCAATTCAGAACCGGTAAGGATTTCCGATGTGCGTGTCTTTGCGAATTTTATCTGTGCAAGATGATTTTTAAAACTGTCACTTTCGCCACACATTATTCATCTGCATCAAAATTTTTACATAGACAATGGTCTGCCAGTCTATACCTGTCACCGAACCCACATTCGCTGATTTTTACAACACTTCCGGAATCCATCAAACTGGATATGTTGGCGATGACGTGTTCCTTCGGACAATTTTTGTAGGAGCAAGAAATTCCATGAAAAATTATATCGAAAGGTAAACTGGCAGGAGATGCTGCGATTAGCTGCAACACTATCAAATTTCGAATGTTTGAATGATATAGGTCCGGTTCACAGCCTCTATCGATCATCTCAAAATTATCGGATCTTTCCGGTTCTAATAAATTTTCCTTTGTCTTCGCCATACAATCTATGGGCATAAGTATATTCCATATTCCAAAATGGAGAAGCGGTAGGTTGTTTAGGTTTGTTACAAAGATTTATTTTGATCCATTGTAATATTTTTACCAAAAGTATCGGCAGCCGATTGATTCTGCGAACGTCAAATTTTGACATTTTTTATGAAAGTTTTTATATAATTCCGATGACAGTTCATCCCATATATCGCATTGTCACATTCATTGCCAAAATGATGTTCAACGAATTGTTTGACGGTGATATCTATGGGTATGAGAATATTCCCAGGTATGGACCATTCCTATTGGCGTGTAACCATTTGAGCTATTTTGACCCACCATTTATTGGTAGTGCGGTCCCTGGACGGGAAGTTTTTTCATTGGCCCGCAGTTCGCTGTTTAGCACAAAATTTCGCCATTGGCTGTTCAGCAATATGAATTGCATACCACTTGATAGAAAGAGTGGAGATGTTATGGCCATAAAGACTGCTCTGTACCTATTAAAAAGTGGAAAATGTGTGATGATTTACCCGGAAGGGACTCGATCGACAGACGGTTCCATTGGTGAACCGCTGGCGGGAATAGGAATGCTAGCGTGCAAGACGGAAGTTCCCGTCATTCCGTGTAGAATTTTCGGTACCTTCGAAATTATGAACCGCAATGCCAAGTTTTTCGATTGGAATCAAAAGGCTACCATAGTATTTGGGCAACCCCTTTTACCCAAAGATTATATCATAGCGTCTGATTCCCGTGAGAAATACAAACTGACGGCTGCGTACATAATGAATATTGTTCAAAGTTTACAAATCCCAGACATAAACATCTCATAGTAAACCTCCCTTCCACCACTTAAAGAGATAACTATGGACGGCAGAGAAAAATTTATGGCAAATATTTGAGCATTTTGAGGAAAATTTCTCGGCTTATCCAAGCATCCGTTGCGGCGTATAAAATTTGTTGCGGGGTTAAAACTGTCTGTGTCCAATCGGTCAATTGCGACTTTTTCGAAATCCTAACGCGGAGGAAAATAGCAGCTAAATTTCTTAACCCGGTGTGGGTTACTTTGAGTCGCCTGCTAAATAAGCCAAGGTCATAAAAACCTTGGGCGTTGAATTTTTCTATTTTGAAAAGATTTTTTACATCATGGTCGACGGATGCTCCAACCTTGATGGTATCTTTCTTTTCTAAAACAGGTTTCAAGGGCGCAAGGCCTCCAATTTTTTCTAATTTAAACAGATAAACCTTCGCCGATGTGGCAATTTGCACCAGGGAAGGAGCATAGGATTCGCCCTTTGAGAATGCTGGTTTGCTTTCGATATCAAACCCCAAAAATTTTTCAGATAGTATCTCTTCGATTGCCAAGTTGGCTGTATCGGCATCCTCTATGAGTACAATTTCACCATCAAAAACCTTCAGCGGCATCCTAGAGATTTGTTTTGCCGTTACGCGCTTCTGCAGAACCATTCTTTTGAAATATTTTAAAATTTGGCCCATTAAACTTTTCTGAATTTCATACATATGCTACCACCTATAAAAAGTGACACAAAACAATTCCTTTGTCAACAGCTGAAGGCTAAAGCTTTTGTTGTTAATTTTTTCACACCAATCATTGGTATAAATATTTAACCAGGAGAAATTATCGCAATATAATTTTTTCATCTATTGGGATCTGCTTTTTGAACCATGTTTTTTGCTTTTTGACTAATTTCAAAGTATTTTGCGAGATTTCATCGATCAAGACATCTTCGGTCGTATTACTTTTGAGCCAGTTTATTGTTTCGCGATATCCTATTGCATTTTTTGCGCTATCACTCAACTGTTCATAGTTGGACAGTAAAAATTTTACCTCGTCAACTAGCCCCATACGTAACATTTTTTTGGTCCGTTCCCATATGCGTAGTTTTAGATCCTCTCGATCCCTTTCTAATAGGATCGTATATTTTTGATATTGTCTGAATGGCGAATCTAAGGATGTGAAATTACTTTGTACATCATCGAATGTTCTGCCGCACGCTAGGCATCTTTTTAGGGCTGACATTACCCGCCTGGGATTTTTTGTATCAATTGATGGACATATCCCATCGTTGGCTGAAATTAGCATTGGGACTAACCCGTCAAGGCCAGACTTAGCATAGATGGAATTGACCAAATCATTAACATTTCGTGGAATTTTGATGCCGTCGATGACAGGGCGATAAAAGGATTTTAAGTAAAATCCAGAACCTCCCACCACTACTACATTTTTCCTAGAAGAAACTATGGAATCAATTGCCTTTTGGGCTGCTTCGATGAACATTGAAACATCAAATTTTTCAGATGGTTCTACCAAATCCATGCAATGATGCTCAATTCCCTTCATATCTATTGGCTTTGGTTTTGCTGTCCCAATGTCCATGTGTTTGTATACCAGCGAGGAATCACATGATACAATTTCCGCATTATTTTCTATCGCAAAATTTATCGCATAATCCGTTTTTCCAACGGCTGTGCATCCAGTGATGATGTATAATTTACCATCCATAGATATCAAAAGTCCAACAGTTTTAAATGCCAATCGAACTGGAAACGGTCTTCACGTTTTACGTGTGCCCGGGTGGTGATACCTAGGTTGATTAACCACGAGTTCCACAGCGTACTGGATAAACTAAATCTTTGCCGCGAAAATTTGTGAATTTTTGCATCGTATTGGGACTCAATTGTAATAGACGTTTGGGATGATAGATTGAAAGTAAAAAGCAATCCATACTGCTCTGTCGATTTTAGAAAGTTTGCTCCATCAAATTTCAAATAGTTGGTAGAGAATTCTAGCTTCCAAAAATTAGCGTCTTTTATGACGGTTGAGGTCTTTAGTTCGTGCAAATGTAATTTTGTCGGATCGACCTTGCCATGGATGTCGAAATTAAACCACGATGTCGGATACATGCCAACCATTAAATAGGTATCGGGGAATTTCTTTTGGGGAGCTTGTCTAAAGCTATCGTAATTTCTGGCAAAGAGTATGTCCTGGAATACGTCCATGCGCATCAACTGTTTTGGAACATAGGATCCCGATTGGGTATATAGGCTATTTTTTATGCCTAATCGTACCATGTTTTGCCGTTGTATGTCATCCATATTGCGCATATCATCTAAGTCTATGGAAGGAATTTCCACGCTAAAACATTCTCCATGGAATTTTGGAATTTTAGTACTCCCATTACCCGAAGGGATTACGCGGTATTGTATGGTTGGGTTGACGACATGTTTTAACCCATTTATACCAAAAGTCTCGTTAGTATAATCGGATCGGCCGGTGAATCTAATATTAATGTCAAAACCACCTTGCAGGATGTTCTTTTGGTATGTTTCTCCATCGAGATTACGATCGTATATCAGTGTTCGCGTGCCAAAAATCGGTTTTATTGTGAGAAAATCTTTATATCCCAATGGTAAAGATATTCCATAGTAAATATCCCCTCGGGTAATACTCGTGGTGCCGTACAAATCCTTATTACGGTTGTGTAACTTAACAACACCTAGGTGTGCATTGTGTATCAACTTTGTATTGAACAATTTGGTCGGTAAATAGGCAATGTGCAACTCCGGTACCTGCTGTGTGGTATCATAAAAAGTATTTGGCTCAAATTGTCCGAAGACTGATGCGATATAATTTTGCCCTCGATAGGACATTTCGGCAAATGATCCCGGTTGCTGATTACGGTCGTACCAAGCTTTTCTAAAATCCCGTTCGACCTCGGAATCGCTCAATACTGTTGCCCTCGCGATTATATCAATTTGGTCACCATAATGCTGCCTATGCGCAAATTCCAAAAAGTGTCTCTTGTCAGGAATGGGCTCATTCTTTATGTCAAAACCTTTTCGTTCCTTACTTACCCTGTCTTGGATGAATCCAAATTTGATTTCGGAAGATATTTGATTTTTCTCTGATCCACCGTCGATTTTCAATGCAGGACCAAATAATATTCCGCGTTTTGCGTAGAAATCCAAAAGCCCACCTGGCTTGAGCCTTTTATCTGCTCCAAAATAAAAATCATTTTGCAGAAATACTCCATTGCTATAATTCAGTCCATAATTTTGTTCCAAATAAAACGGATGCGACGAAAGATCTATTTCTGCACTTGGTAAGTACAATATCACAGCTGGTCCAATTTTAAACTTTGTTCCCTTTGCCTTAATGGATTGTTCATTCGTTATTTTGAAACTTTTCACAGATATTGATGAAGCAAGTGTCCGATCCGTAGAACCATGAAATATCTCCGTATTGATACCGGTTTGCTCTTCATTGGCCGTATCTAAATTGATATTTTCAATGTGAAAGTAGTAATCATGAACCTTTATTTTACTGTTATCGGCGTGTATTAAATTTGAATTCATATTGTAGGAAATACGATCTGCTACGATGTAAACTTTTCCGTTGTCAATTTTTACATTCCCCGCGGCAACCGCCGTCGCCTGTTCCTTCTGGAATGTTATTTCATCAGCCTGGATGATAAAATTCCCTATTTCAATTCTTGCATCCCCTTTGACAACGAGCTCCTCTTTCTCAGCAACGTATTCTACCGGCTCATTTGAACTTACTTCAACCGCACAGCAAACGGCATTGGAAACAACTAGCAATAGGATCGTTAAAAATTCTTTCAACACGCTACTCAATAACATGCAGAATCTCCACCCCTGTGAAAATAAAAATCTTTCCTATTAAGCATCGATTATATAAAAAATCAGGCCATGCCTATTCATAGCTAACCTAGGGGGCAACTGGATAACGAAACAAAAAAACACGGCAAAAACCTAATTTCACGTTTTTAAAACGATGCTTTTGACGATATCTACGCTTATTATTTGTCTCTGAACAGGGTTTGTAAGGCCTGGGATCCCTTATCGCCGACCTTAGATGCAACGTCGAGAACAATCGACATCTGCGTTACTTCGTATTGTATACGCATCAAATCTTGTTGCGATAAATCCGGTTTTTGAGCTAGTTCTGTTGCCACGGTTGCCATGTGGTCTAATTGCCGCTTAACCGAAGACATAAAGTCGGATAACCGGTTCTGATATTCTGCGCCGGAAGACTGGGCTACTTGCGTTTCCAACCTATGCACGACGTTTGGTATTGACTGTCCAATATTTCTAACGGAATTAGAAAGATCGGGATGGGCATTGCTTAAATTGTTTGCGGCCCGATCTAGCCGATTGGCTGCGAAATCAATGTTTATGTCAGCGTCGTTAAGTGCAGCATTGAATTTTGCCACATCATTTTGGTTAGCATTTGCGGAGAACTTCTGAGGATCCATCTGGTCCTCCATCATGACTTTCTCTATTTGTGCCCGCAATTTTTCATCGATTACAGCTACTTGATCCATGAATTTAAATCTTAACTTTTCATAAAAAAAGTCAAGGTTTTTTACAATCGATAATAGGTTTTTGCCCTGGGAGTAGGAGTGTTAAATTAAATCAAAACATGCTCCACAAGCAATTTGGGAGGAAAGTATAGCTTTTGAAAATTTTCACATTATTCATCGTCTGTGACAAAATTTTCAAACCCTGGGCCCTCCGATTGCAATTCATTGTCAAAGAAACCATGTAACTGGCGAATTCTCGTTGGGTGTCGCATCTTCCTCAAAGCTTTTGCTTCTATCTGACGAATTCTTTCACGGGTAACATTAAACACTTGCCCCACCTCTTCCAAAGTTCTACTATACCCATCTCTCAATCCGAAACGTAGCATCAAAACTTCCCGTTCCCGTTGGGTTAAACTATCCAAAACACTGCCTATTTTCTCACGAAGCAGGCTAAAGGCCGTCATGTCATATGGATTTTCAGCATTTTTATCTTCGATGAAATCTCCGAAGCTGGAATCTTCCCCATCGCCAACAGGATTTTGCAAGGAAATTGGTTGCTGAGCCATCTTCATTATGGTTTGCACTCGGTCGATGGGCATTTTGACTTCTTTAGCTACGTCTTCTGCCGTTGGGGAATGGCCTAGTTCCTGAGTCAATTGTTTCTGCACTTGCATTACCCGATTCAGTGAGTCTATCATGTGCACAGGAATGCGAATAGTTCTGGCTTGGTCTGCGATCGAACGCGTGATGGCCTGGCGTATCCACCAGGTTGCATAGGTTGAAAATTTATATCCCCGACGATACTCAAATTTCTCAACGGCTTTCATAAGACCCATATTGCCTTCTTGGATGGAATCCAGGAATGATAATCCCCGATTGGTATATTTTTTTGCAATGCTAATGACAAGCCGTAAATTAGCCTCCACCATTGCCCGTTTTGCCTTATACGCTTCACCCATGTGAAACTTAAATGCTTTTATGATCTCACCCAAGCGTTTGGGGTCAACTTCATGTTTGATTTCAAACTTTTTTAGGGCCTTATTGATTCTATCAATTGTTTCTACTTGAGCCTTGTCTCCATTTGCTAGAGCTTTATTGGCACGTTCCAGATCAGCATATAGTTGATTGATCTGGCGCATATCGGGACGTAATTTTGCCAATAGTTCTTCGAAGATTTTCTTTTTGAAACAAAAACATTTTAAAACGGTCTTTAGCTGTGTTTGAAACTGCTTCAGCCGTGCTTCGATCGGTTTAGTTTTTTCTTCATCCGCTGTTTCCTCAATTTCTTGATATGCTTTCCAAAATCTTTTTACTTTTGCAAATAACATTTTGCTCTCCTGTCTAGCACGGGTCAGCGTTGAGTAATCGGCCTCCCGACTCTCTATTTTCTTATCGATAACTATGCGGTCAAATCGTTCCTCCCGGCAGAGTTTATTCTCACTTCCCCGACTGCTCCGCCGATTCCACCCAACTCACCCACGCCGCCACTTCTTCGGAATCGACGCCCGCCAGAAGTTGGAAGCGGTTCTTCTTCAGGCGTGCGACGACAGCGGCGAACGAGAGCGCGCGCCGAGATTCGGGAATCGCCCGCCCACGCTTGCCCGCGACACAAACTCTGGGACACGGGCAGGGACGGGCGGCCCGCCCGCTGCACCGACGGGCGGAGCGGCAGGGCGGCCACGCGCGTTCTCAGGAAGAAGGGAAGCAAACGCGGAAAGCCCCGCAGTCGGCGACGACCGGTCGTCCGAAAACGGCTCCTCTGCGCCCGTGTCCAGGCGGGTCGGACTGAAGTCCGCGCTTGGAAGAGACGGCCGTGCGGCAGCCCGAGGCGGTGCGCGAAGCGAAGAGCAAGGGCCACGCCTGCACCCGCTTTCGCCTTCGCAGTCGGCGTCCACGACGCCGGCGGAGCAGAAAGAACCATCGCCAGAGAAGCCTCAGCCGCGCGCAATCCCGCTGTCGTCAATTCCCGTCGCCCGCTCAATTGCGCAGGGAAGGAAACCCCGACCACCGGATGCCGCAGATTCGGCAGATTCACAATTTCGGTCTCAATTTGGCAAGGCTCGATTGTCGCGGAGAGGGATGGATTTCACGGCCACAAGACCCCCACCCACCCGCCGCGGATAGATTTGAGTGGAACCGTGGTGACTCTGACCAAGGACTG
>JAIRKQ010000004.1 GCA_031260055.1 Puniceicoccales bacterium | reverse complement strand
GAATTGAACATCTTGAAGGCATAGTTAGCCCCCACTGGGAAGAGGATAAAAAGGTCCTTGTTTGTGGAATAGGTGGTCGCCCCAGCGCCATATATTCCCACCGTTGCTTCTGGATCAATTATCACCTTGCCTATGATATAGGCATTGGTGTTGAAGGTCGTGCATTCAACGTACATCCAACCATCTGCTGGAGCGGTATACATGTCCGCCGATTGCCCATAGGTGATGTCGATGTACTGGCCACTTGGTACCCAATCATCGGAACTGCCCCCGCCGCCACTCGGTGGTCGCCATGCCACATCGTTTGCATCAGTATCAATAAAACGACACGATCCAAACCTCGACGGTGACCCAGACATAGACACAAGTCCCGCCATTGTCGACGGATGCCACGAGATGGACATTATGTTGGCATTTGTGGCAGTTGTTACCTGTGTAGCTGTTGTGGTATCCGGAATATCCATGACTCCTGCATAGCCACCGCTCCCAACCATCGTCAAAAATCCAGAAATTTCTTTTATGCAATTTATTGTTATGGAATTATCGAGGGCTGTTTCCGTGGAAATATCACAACTTTCAGAGTAATTGTTGAAATATGGTATTTTGCCTAGCTGTGTTCCAGATATTGTTAGACTATAGAAAGAAAAATTGATCAACAGATATGTGAACCCTTTAAAGTATACTGAATCAATGATGTCATATAACTGCCCATTTGTTATGTTGACATATATTTTATACCATGTCGCCCCATCCCTGCTGTGGTATATCACAGCAGAATTACTACTAACTTCTGCAACCGCTATAAACCTATCGCCGCACTACCTTACCCGCTTCAAGTTTTCTGTTATTCCAGATCCCCCTGCACTCCACATGGATGATGATGATATGTTGGTGGTATACCTAATCGTTCCGTTGTCTCCAACTGCCACCTACGTTCCATTGCCATATGCTATTCCCCTGAGATTTTCGGTGGTTCCGCTATTTCTTATTCCGCTGCTAGAAAATGAAAAAATTGTGGAAAAAATGTATCCATTATTTCCAACCACTCCAAAATAATTCCCATCAAAGTATATGTCATTTAGTCGAACATTTGTACCTCCAGCCAGTATTAGTCCATCCTCTGGGTCAAAAAGAAGGTCAGGAAACAATATTGGCCTATAGAAGCTATAACCTTCGGCACCAATTGAGCCCTCTTTATACTGACAATTGATATTAGCAGCGGTAGATCCTTCAAGGCCAAGTCTATATGGCATGTTTTTCCCTCTGCCCTTCTGATATATCATAGAACAGCAATAATGCCCATTTACCCAGAACTTTTCTCCATAGCTAGTGGCAGCATAAGAACTATCTGTCCATGTGCCCGCCGGTGATGTTGCCTTCCCACTATAGGTTTCGAATGTTCCACCAAAAAAGTACATATCATAGGAGACGCCACCGTAGTGGTATATATATTGGTATTGTATGACCACGAAGTCAGGTCTGTGGAATAGCCCACCCCAACCGTCGTTGAGTTCGGCGTATATATGCAAAGCACCAGAACCCATTGCCATATGCCATGGCACCGCTGGAGTTTGTTATTCTAAGACCCACTACTGTCCACTCGCCGGACGCGGAAGTTAAATACGAAATTTTGTTGGAATACTTTGTGGCTAATTTGGAATTTCCATTTTGTGTTAACTTGCCACCCGAAGAAAGTCCAGTTGATTTTGATGACCATGACCCACTCGGTGACGATGCCTGGTATGATGAACTTCCGGTAATTGCAAAGTAGTATCCATTGAAATATGCCATATCCATTACTCTTGACGTGGTTCCAAGGGAGATTTTTGTCCAATTGGTGAAATCACTAGGATCGGGTGTATACCACAGTGTGCCGCTGGTACCATAATAGAAAAAATATCCATTTAAAAACTTTAATTGCCAATATCCGTTTTCTGAATTTCTTTGTGGCGTAGGAACAAGTGTAAAAGCACCTGTTATGTCGCTAGAATATCCCATGAAACACATGGCATCCACAAGGTATATCCCATTTCCATATGCTATTGACATCTTTTTCAAAATATCAGGAGTAGCATAGGAATATTCTATACCATTTACCATTCCCACTGTCCGGCGAAAAAAAGTATACTCGGATAAGGTCTCCAACGGCCAATGATTTCTGCACAGTCTTGAAGTAGTCCCCAACCCCCAATGCTGCTTCCGGGTCCGTGGTTACGTACTTCCACTCATTCATGATTCCCTCCCCATACCCCTGGGCGTTCACACTGATAAATTTCTTTATATCAAATGCCATATCTCTTTTCTCCTATGTAAATGTTAAAAATGTTTTATACCGCCTTTGTTAGCATATAAAATCTTACGATCCTCCGGTGTATAACCACCTTCGCCCCGCCTGGTATGGAATATAGATGAAGTAGCAACCTTTGTGCGGGATATCGTCGACCTTCAGGATGCCACCCTTGTTCAGTACCCGGCTACCCCCAAATCCTTCCGCCGAGTGGACGGCTCCAGGACATACGGCGTAGCACGTATATAGCCGCTTACCATCCGGTTGCACATCGTAGTGCAGTCCTCCCTGTTTCCGGTTAGGGATGAACAGCGTGTCGAACCCTAAAAGCCTTCCTGCCTTACCATCCATCAGGTTGTTCATTTGGTGCTGGATGTATAGCGAGCTCATGAATTTATCATCATTGTACATGGCATCCCGGGCAGCTACGGGCAGTATCAGTTTCCTTCCCTCCACAGGCGGGTTGTCATCCATGGCACTGTCTATGGCATTTTGGCAGTTCGCGAATAGGTCGACCAATGGTTGGGAAGGGTCATAGGGAAATTCCCTTATATGGGTAACGTTCATCGCGTCGATCACTATCTGGTCGGCACACATGGATATGGCATCGGCCAACCCTCGGTCCTGGATGAATGCCTTGTAGTCGAAGTTCACATCGTCCAACAGAAAGTAGTCAAGGTACGCTCCCGCTTCCCA
Organism: Puniceicoccales bacterium; assembly: GCA_031260055.1. Taxonomy (GTDB): domain Bacteria; phylum Verrucomicrobiota; class Verrucomicrobiia; order Opitutales; family JAIRKQ01; genus JAIRKQ01. Next base: position 28,443 of record JAIRKQ010000004.1, on the reverse strand, counting down.
GTTCTCGGTCTCCAGCGTGGTTTTGTATACGGACCCTCCAAAGTCCTTAACATCCGCTCCAGGGATATGCGGCGTGGCAATTCCACCTGTCGCTATCATTATCTGTACGCTACTCTTGTTGTTGCACTCGTGCTTGGTCGTCAGCGGCGTAAGCAACTGTTTGCTCTGTATTTCCGCTAGCAGCTTGTTCGAGTAGCCTATTATGTCTAGTCCATCCAACCCGTGATACATCTCTTTCCCTCCCTTTAAAAATTTCTGCTACGGGCGCTAACACACTCGCAGCTCGGGAAGCCCTCCAACGGGGTGGGTGGGTGACTTTAGTGTCTAAAGACTTCAACCGTAGACATTTGTGTGCCATCCCGTTGAAGTCTTCACTGGTTCCATACTATCTCCTTTTTTTTACAAACCTCAAGGTTTTTCTTACCTTTTTTTATTGTAACTTTTTGAGGTTTTTACATACTTTTTCCCCATGCCGGCCGGTGCCATTTCCCAACTCATGGGCTTCGTCTATAACCCTGACTTTAAAAGTGAAGGGCAGTCCGCCCTCCTAAAATTCCGGATCGGAGTCTCCCGCTATGACTTCTCTTCCAAAAAGACCGTCATGGACTTTTTCACTATCACCGCTTTCGGCAAGTCAGCACAGCATATCAATTCCTCCATCGCCAATGGCGATAACTATATCTGCTGCTTCTGCGACGTCAAGGTGTCCAAGTACCTCTCCAAGTCCGGCGTTTCCGTCGAGCACGTCGAGTTCATCATCCACGACTTTAAAACATTCTTCGTCCAAAAGTCTTCCCAAGGGGATCTTTCTTCCAACAGGGACCATTCCTCCCAACAGGACCAGTCTAATTCTCAGGATCACTCTTCCATTCCTCAATCAGACTCCAGAATGGATAATCCCCGGCAAGTCTTTCAAATTTCTTCACAGATTTCACAAAATTCTCAAATTTCCAGAGATCAACAATACTCCTTATTCCCTAACTCCTTCGTTTCCCAACAGGATCCCTTCTAAAATTCTTCCCTAGCATTACTTTTTCACTCTTATTCTAACGAGTTCTCGCCTATTTCTCCGTTAAAAATTTCCCTCTTCTTTCTATGGAACTTTAATTTTGGTGGAAGGTGGATTGACTTTTTCTTGGTGCTCTGTTTTTGTGTTTCTTTGATCCCTTATGAAGCTTGTATTCAAGCGACTTTTGATACTGGTGGGCGATGAGGGACTCGAACCCCCAACCTACTGGGTGTAGACCAGTTGCTCTAACCAATTGCGCTAACCGCCCCATTAATAATATTCACAGAACTCAACGAATAGTCATTTGCAAGCATTAATTCAGGAAAATTTCCTCGCAACATTTTCATTAAAACAACCGTAGATTTGCGGGAGAGTAATACCATGGGAGGCCCTAATCATCGTTTTTTATCACCGTTAATAACTTGATAGGCTTTTTGGAAGAAAATTGGGCTAAGATATGTTTAAAAATTGACAATTGTGTAATGGGGCGTACACTGTTCTCAGTTTAGATTCTCAAAAGGATTAATATGCCACTAACAAGCTCGTATTATCATCACATAGAAGAGGCTATTGAATTAACCGGTGCAAAGGAAAGTGGCCTCGTAGACTTATTACACAATATACAGCTTACAGATGAATGTGCTAGCTTACATACGACAGCAACCAAAATTCAATATAAAATTTTAGAAGAACGCCAATGTTTGAGTGGAAGGATTAAGTTTTATTTCCCTAAAATGTTTTGGCAATGGAGATTACGTAAAAATTCTGGCATTGGCGCTTTGCTAAAAGAATTTAAACAGGGGCTGGAAGACATATATCGCAGATCTACAGATCAAACAGTTCAAAGGGAGATAAAAAACTTTTTCGAAGAAATTGGGGAGGACATCGGAGATCCGGTACAACCCGAAAGAGGCGAAGAAGGATCCGTGGAACACGATTTTGTATTTCTAAATTCATCCACAAGGGACCAGGATTCGATTGACTACGTCAAGTCACTTTTACACGGGAGAACTGTATCACCCAGGGCAAGTGTTGACCCAAGCATCGATCAAGTTTTTACAAAATTAAATATCTCCAGAGTTGATGGCATTCAAAATTTGACACAGGAATATTTGCGGCAGTGTGTTGATGAAAATAAACCAATAGTGGTAACAGAAGGAGAGAATGCTCTCCTAATCAGAAAAAATGAAGAAGGAACTTTGGAGGTTACAAAATTTACCACGCAGCCTAAAACTTTGGAAACTCATGGGGGTATCCAAATGGATTCCGGGGATTATGTCAATGCATTTCAACTATTTGACCTCAAACACAAATTTGATTCAAATGACTCTGAAAGCTCATTTAAAAGCATAAAAACTGATTTGCAGAAAATATGTGATGGCCAAGGGAAACCAAAGGAAGTTCCCCAGGGAAAAATGTCCTTGATAAAATCTATGGGGGAAGAGAAGAAAACGACTTTAGAATTTGAACTATTACAAGTTTTGCAATATGCCACAAAAGGAAATCCTTCGCAGGAAGCACTTGTTGCCAAGTTTGAAATAGATGGATACGCTGCACATTTGGAAAATATTAAAGTCAAAATGGCAGAAGAAGACAGATCTATCCAGGAAGTGCATACGGTTACACTTAATGACCTGAGTAGGGATGTACAACAGAGAATTTTGTTTTTGCAAGCATCTGGGAAAATTAGTACGGAGGAGGCATCCCAACGTTTATTACGAGTGAACCAAACACTTACTTCCCTAGCCCAAGGTCCATCAAGTTCGTCAGCCGTAGCCTCACCGCCGTGTATGGATGCGAGATCACAAAGCCTTGAGGAAGCTAATACTACATATACCCAAGATAGCGCCTTGCAAACCTCACAGGGCCACAACATTCGAGTCTGTGATGATATGCCCACATTCCTGCAGCAAGCTAGTATGGGGCAAAATTCAACAAGTCCCATTTCTGCTCGTTTGACCATGGGATTTGCTAGCGCACAGAGGTTTGAAAAGCTCGTATCAAACCATGATGGAACCCTTGATGCACTAAAGGGCAAAGACAAAAGTGAAACCCTGGACAACATTGGTAATTTCTTTAGAATGGCTGTGGCATATACGGAATACAATAAAAGAAATGGCATTGCTGTACCCACTGATAAACGGGAAATTTATGACAGCCTTATAAGATTAGGAGCGGCGATTTATAAAAAATATGGGCAAGAGTGTGGAATTGAGGGGACACGCGGACTGACGACGATGGCTCCATGACTGAGATACATGTATCTACGGAAATATATGAGGCTTTATTTGACCAAAACACAACTATAAATGGCTATCAAGATATAGAGTCATTGCTATCCATATTCCATGAAAATAAATTTAATGTGCGTAGCGCCATTATATCTAAATTCAATACGACGGTAAGAGCGGTGTCACCAGGGCATCCACAGAGGGTTAACCTGCTTCGCTGTATGGCGGGCAATGGGTTTGCCTTTATGCTAGTAAGTTTGGCCAAAAATTCAAAGGATGGCATAGCATTTCCCAGACAGGGGCGGGTTGGTTCGATAGTAATAAAAAACGTCTCCTTTGAGGAACAATTACAAAGTGATTTTCAAGAAATTTGTGGATTTCTAAATGACAGCTCCCAGGGAAAGATTGCGAAATCAAAATATGCCAAACGGTTTCCATTTTTAGAGCACTGCCATTTGCTCCCCAATGAAAATGTCATGCAGAAGGCAGAAGCCATGCTTTCATGGTTACAAACCTCAGGCAATGTCAACATTTTTAATAATCTTGAAATGCAAAGGATGTTTTGCAAATTGCTATGTGGGGACGCAAATAACCCAAAAGCGTTGGCCGGAGCCCTAAAAGATAGGGCAACGCGTGAACAGTTTGTGCGCATCGTAGATCAATTTTTTGAAGCAGCCTTTGAAAACCTTCCGAATCCGGTCAAGACGGAAGAAGACATGCAAAAATATAAATTTTATGCATCGCTCCATATTCAACTGAACGAGACAATAAAAAATGCCGGGGAACCGAAGCTCAGCAATAACATCTTTGCCAGACCAATTTCATCGGATGGTACGGTAAACGAAGAATTGAAACTTGCCTGTGTTTTGTGTCGAAAAATGATCCAGGGAGAAAAATTAACAACCGGTGAAATACTAAAATGTACGGATCCCAAGATGATGATTTGGCCCGAAATGGCGGGGGCAAGCGATGCGCTTCTTGAGCGAGACCCGGAAGATTCTTCGGGCATAAAAAACATGTTCGAGGGAGTTTCATTGGAAGCTCTGAAAGATTTCGTAATTGACCAAGTGGATCGATTAGCGGAAAGTGATTTTCAAGCAATTGGGCAGCAATATGCGCAACAACAGGGCTATGGAGATTGTCAAGTGACAGTTGATGGTAGACTCATAACAATCAAAGGTCAGGATGATAGCGTTAAAGCCAGTATCGATTTAAACAATTTTGTACGCTTGGTCGATGGGATACACCCAGAAGAACATGTAAAAACAAAGGACGAGGAACATCCAATATTACGCAAGCTTGGCATTGACGGTACCAATATCCGTTCCAGGGTAAAAGTAGAAGGTAGCATCAGTACCGTGGATGGAAGAATAACCATAGATAATCGTACTAACAAAGTAACAATGGGAGGAAAAGTCCTAGTAACACCTCGACCATTTCTTCCTTGGATGTTGCCAACAGCAACAGATCACATGCTTACTCATTTTTTGTCATTTGTTGCAGAAGGTGATACAGCATGTGAAAAAATCTATCTCTATGATCCAACATCCATGGATCAACCAGTATTTATACTGAAAAACGGTAAATTATATACTTCAGATGAAAGTCGTGAATATGTAAAACCATCTGACGTTGACCCGCGTTTGGAAAAGCTTTCCTCTAGAGGAATTAATATCTTGGAAACAATAGATCCTGAGACCAAAGAAGTTCTTTCCTATGTAGTGCCTGGGGTGCATTATAATAATCAAGTGCTACAATTCAAACGACAAGATGATGGGGAACTATATTTGGCAAGCGATGAACAATATGTTTTATCGCGGCCTCCTGTGGTCTGTTCACTCTATATAGCAGGTGACGTACGTTATGTTTGTTTACGATCAAAGGATAATCCAAACGACTATAAGTTTGTGTTGGTAAATGGTGAAAGCCTTCTCGGATCTTTGCCCATCGATAATAAGACAAGACAAGAAACGCCTACTCTGAGACAGGATACTTTGGAAATTGGGTTTAATCTTATTACCGGCTTCGATCTAGCCTCTAGCAATTATCAAACAACAGGAATAATACTAGTAGGTAAATTGTTTCAGGCACGCCGCGGCGACGTAGCCCTAGATATTTTAAGTAAAATAAATATGCGAGAGGTGATTGCCGGGAGAAACAATGCACTCCTGTCACTTGTTTTTCGTCCGCTTGTCACAGACACATCAGACGGGAAAGTACTTAAAATAAATACAGCTGAAACACTCAAAGAAAAGTTGGCCACTTTCAAAATTATAACCCTGTTGCTCGAATCGGCCCCCTACAATTTTCGCAACCTTTTATTGGCTAGGGATGACGATGGCGCTATTCGATTTAAAGAAAGTTTCAACCTAATTATGCAAATAAGTTCTCTGTACCAATCGTTAATAGATGCTAGAAAAAATTCAACAATGGAGATCAATCTTTCCAAGGAAAACGAACTGGCTATTGTGGAGGAAATCATAGGTGCAATGAATCAAGCATTGCAAGCAGCTCCTAAGCTTGCACAAAAGGCGATGAACTTTTTCACTGAGGAGACCATGCTGAATCTAGTGCCAGAATACGGATTATTGAAATTGTTTGAGCAAAGGCATCAAATACTTGTGGAAGAACTTGGAACCCAAAGCGACGTAAAGCATTTCACCAGAGCCGCGAAGGACTCAAAAGAGCACGACATAGTATACTATCAGCCGGGAGGAAAGCGCTCCTTCGTAAAAGCTAGTGAAATTTCATCCGTATTACCCACAAGAAATACGGAGATGTTAGCAAAGCTTAGGCAAGAAGCACAGGAGACAGCCCTATTGCAAACACCTGCTAATATCGAGCGAAGGAAAAGTTTCTTGAGAAAATGCTGCAGAAGTGATGCTGAAATCAATAACGACCAGGAGTTAACCCCTCAGCAAAAGACAGATTACATAGCATTTAGAAATGCGATGGGCTTACCTCAATTACCCGAAGGAAATGATACAAATAATATCATCATAGGCAGTATCGAAAAAGTATACATTTCTGAAATAGAAGATTTTCTTCGCAATCAACCTACGAAGAATAAACATTCGGAAGCCTTAGACAGAGAGAATAATGTCAGACGGTCAATTATGCCTGGTATACTGCAACCTATTAAAACACCACAAGCTGATGTCCAACCTTCTGGTTCTCCCGATCTTGATAAATACAAAACCAGTGTTTTGCTAGATTTGGTTAAACAGGATGAAAAAGCAATCCAGTCCAATGGAGCTTTGAATAAAAATGATAGGCGGCTAATTTTAGCGTTTAAGCAAATCCAGCTGAAGTTCCTGTGGTAGATGAAGCTTCAGCGGTAGCTCAATCCGAAGAAAGTGCTCAGGCAATGGATGTTGTACCGCAGGCTCCAAAATCTTTGCAGGAGAGAGCAGAGGGTATGGTGAGAGACTTTCAGTCGGATGAGCCTATGGAAGCACCTACGTTGGAATCCATATTGGAAAAGCAAGCAGAAGAGGATAAAGCGGGTATTATAGATTTAGTAGATCAAGGATTGCGAGCAGCGGCACGCAAGAATGGACTTTCCGACAGGGAATTGCTAGGTGTTTTAAATGAAATACACAATCAATCTGAAAGCAATGAAGGGGATCCGCAACAGGATTTCTTAGATAATCCTCTATTGATTGACAAAACCAAGGCTAGAATATTGACCGAGGCTCCTTCATTTGCTTCCCTGATTTCTTCAGAAGAAGAAGCGGCTCCTCGCATATTGTCTGCCAATGAATGTATTTCAAATACACCCGATCAACGTATCTTTGAGGCCAATGTACAAATAACGGCTAACCTTGCACAAAACATAGAAGGTATCACTTGGATGGATGATTCCCAGAGAAAAAATGCGCAATTTGCACTGGTTTATAAATCCGACGATGGGGCATTTAAAACATTGTTTTTAAGTGACCAAGATGCGCAGGAAATTGGAAAATCAATGGCAGATTTGAACGTAAAAGATCGTTGGATGTTCAATGCTGCTGGAATTCCAACATCTGCCAATCCACTGGCAACCATCGAAAGCGACGTATTAAATGCAGGGCGTAAAGCAGCCACGGACTTGGCCATTTTATATGGCAATTTCCACCATTTGAATTCTACGGATAGTACTCGACAAGCGCTTCAAGAACATGTTCGTTCCCCAGAAGCACGGGAGAGTTTCTTGAAGCGGGTACAAATCTTACGACCTCGCGAACATGACGATGCTGTAGAGTTTCTTAACGCTGCTTAATGGGTGTTCCGAGTCTAATCAACCATTGTCACATATAATTTTATTGCGAACAAAAGACTTTGTCATTTCTGACACACCCTAATCATCGTTTTTTATCACCGTTAATAACTTGAATTATTGTCAATGGGCTGTAGATATTTGTCCTCCTAATGAATGAAAATAAATCATTACCGCATTACTTGTTTAGCATACGCATGCGAGCTGCAGCCAATGGAAATAATGGAAATGACAGGCAGCATTTGTCCGGTTGTGAACGTTTGGTACCCTATGATCAAATGGCTACGGTTGTTCAAAATCTTTTCCAGAGGATTTTAATACACACGCAAGGTGAAGCGGATGCCATTAATATTCAAATTGATAAGATAGATAGGGCAACGATTCATCTGGTCCCCGCTTTAAAAATGGATTCCCTAGAATTTACGACCGTGGATCAAGCTCATAGCAGTGCCATTGCTTCGCTCGTTGAATTTGGGGTTTCAAAAATTGCAGCGCATAAAGGTATTGAGTTGATCAAGAATTTATCGGCAAGTATGCGGGGAGGAATGGTATTAGATGCTATCACTGGTAAACGCATTGATAATTCTGGTATCCGCGGAGTTCGATTATCTCATATGGATTGTGAAAATGAATCCGCATTTTTGAGTTTTTTGGCCGAATCCGGCCTGGGCGGAGAGAAGGTTCGTGAGGCTATGATACTAGCTTCGAAGGCAGCATTTACAAGGGATTATGTGGCTGAGTTGTGTTGGTCAGACGATCCGCATTATATTACCGGGTATGTTGCTTCCAAAAAAATTTATAGGAGACTTTCTCCAATGAAATTAAAAGATGACGATATCGGTGGGCGTGTGTTTTTTGTTAAACCGAACGCAGGTCTCGATGATTTGATTGATTTTTTCGAACATCAGCCGGTATTGGTGAAAGTTTTACGAAAATAAACATGCATGGGCAAACATATTGGCAATCTGAAATTGAAAAATGTCATCTCATGAATTTGACGAGAAATATTCCAGTGCTGAGATTTCTCGATGTAACCCATGGCGTGACCGAGGTTGGCCATGGACTTTTTGTGGCATGTACCAACGACTATTTGGGGCTGCGGTTTCATCCCGAAGTCACAGAATCCGCCAAAAAGTGTATGTGTGGAGGTGGTTTTGGATCCAGCGGTGCACGATTAACAACGGGGGCACATCCACTGGCGAATCAATTGGAAAGGGCATTGGCAGATTTCAAACGTTCCGAAGCTGCATTGCTATTCAACACCGGATACATGGCTAATGTCGGACTAATTTCAACCGTTAGCCGCAGCGGAGATGTGATATTCAGTGATGAAAAAAACCATGCTAGCATAATTGATGGTTGCAAACTTTCCCATGCCAAGGTAGTGGTTTATCCCCACCGCGATGTCGATCGGTTACGGGAACTATTAAATGAACACCGAAGTGTGCAATCGCGCTTTATTATTACGGAAGGGGTTTTTAGTATGGATGGTACCATCGCTCCGTTGCCAGAACTGCTACAACTGGCAGAAGGTTTCGATGCTCACATTATCATCGATGACGCTCATTCGTTGGGTGTTTTGGGGGAGGGAGGCCATGGGACCTTGGAATACTTCAATATTTTGCCAAATCCACGCATCATACAAGTTGGAACGTGCAGCAAAGCACTCGGAAGCCTAGGCGGCTTTGTTTGTGGATCTAAATGTCTAATTCAATACCTGTACCAGCGTTCTCGCCCTTTCATATGTTCCACAATGCTTCCGGCCTCCATATTGGCAGCTTCGTTGAAGGCTCTACAAATCCTGCAAGGTCAGCCAGAAAGAGTACGTAGACTGAAGCAGCTGTCGGAGATGGCAAAAAGTATTTTCTCAGAATCTGGAATGGTATTCCCTCCGGAAGCTGTAGCTATTTTACCCATAATCATTGGAGATGAAACAACGACGATGAAAATTTTCGAAAGTCTTTACCGACAAGGGATTTATTTGGCAGCAATTCGCTATCCTTCGGTCCCTCTAGGTTACGCACGGCTAAGGCTTTCCGTCTGTTCCGAATATGGGGAAGATGAGTGGAGAGAGGCATTGTCCCGCATAGTTAATTCCATCAAAGCGGTAGTTGGAGATTCTCCTGGATCGGTTCCTACAGAATGACAGAAGAGATAGGGCGGAAAGCCAGAAGAATAGTAGAGAGAAGAGAAAGGATGAGCAGTCTCTTTTGGTTGCCCCTTTTTAGGTTGCATTTTATGATTTATATGGTATTAATTCGTCACCCTATCAGTGCCACAAAAGTTATGTTTTATGATTGATTATGTTGAAATACTTTACTTTTATTGAAACTTTTGCAATAGTTGGAATATGGGATTATTTTTCGTCCGGAAAGATCCGGAAATTTAAAACACAGATAAGATGATAACAGTCGTAGACACCCTAGATGATATCGAGAAAAGGCTAAAGGTTGCCGATGGTAACACTTTGGTGGTGTTTGATTGTGATGAAGTGTTAACGACGCTTTCTGAACAGATTTGGCAAGCTCGAAATCATGATTTTTTCGTTAAATGGTGTGCCGAGAATATTTCTAATTTTTCGGAGGAAGCGCTATACGAAATTGCAACTTCCATTTTAGTATCCAGCAAAAATCTGTTGGTAAATCAGCGAATGCCGGAGCTTGTCGAAAGTTTGCGTGGAAGGGATATAAAATCCATCGTCTTGACTGCACTTTCTACGCAACCCATTGCCACCATAACGGATCCGATGGCGTGGAGAATATCGACATTAGAAAGTTTCGGATATAATTTTAAAATGTTTTGGCCTTCATTGCCTGATAAACATTTTAAGGATTTTGGCGAAGAATACCCTCCAGCGTATGGCTCAGGAGTGATTTGTTGTGGGAGTGTTCCCAAATCACGGTGTTTGATGGCATTTCTCGCATATGCCAACATTACGCCAGACAAAATAATTTTCATAGATGATAAAGTAGAAAACCTAGAAGATGTTGGAAAGCAATGCAATCTTGCGAGGATTGAATTTCTTGGAATTAGGTATACGGAAGCCCACAAATTAGTCTCACCTATCCCTTTTTGTGCAAATAAAATTGAGTATCAATTGACAACTTTAAAGGGAAAAAGCGTCTGGATACCCGATAGTGCCTTGGAAGAAAATTTAGCATCGAGCTCTAAGTTTGAATATCAACTGGTGACTCCAAAAGAAGAAATATCGACGCTAAACACAAAGGAGCAACCTGTTTCGGCCTCAGAACCAAAATGACGGAGCAAGAATGTCCGAAAAATTAACCTAATTTGCGGATATCGCTGAAGCATGCACACTTTCATGTTCTACAGCGAAAGTTTCCATTTCACAGGGCAAATCTCTTTACGCCACAAACCACAAGGTAGAAAATTTTCTTATGGGAAGATACTAAATGACTTGTAAATTTTGCTGTAAATGTTTCATAGGTGTTGAAATTGGAAAATTATGAACGTCCATACCGGCCAGGTAGAGTCATTTTTGAATACTATTTCTCATTTAGTTTGGGGATGGCCATTGATTATATTTATAATTGGGACAGGTGTATATTTTTCCATTAGGTTAAGGTTGTTGAGCTTCTCAAAACTGGGATTGTCTTTGAAATACGCAATATCAGAAAACGTCCATGGGAAAACGGGTACAGGAAATATTTCAATATTTGCATCACTATGCACGTCACTGTCGGCAACGCTTGGAACGGGAAATATCGTGGGTATAGCAGTCGCCATTGCCGTAGGAGGCCCTGGATCACTTTTTTGGCTGTGGGTTTCGTCTTTTTTTAGCCTAGCTCTCAAGTATTCGGAAGGTGTCCTCGCCATAAAGTACAGAAAGGTTGAAAAGAATGGAAATGTTTCCGGTGGCCCTATGTATTATATCAGCATGGGGTTAAATAATGTTTTTTTAGCAAAAGTATTCGCATTTTTTGGCATGATGGTTGCTTTAATTGGGGTCGGGACCGTAGCTCAAAGCAATTCTATCGCAGTTACCCTATCGTCTTTCGGAATGTCCAACATCGTTACAACGATCCTGCTGGTCATCGTTGTCGGAATGGTAACCATGGGAGGATTACAAAGGATATCCACCGTTGTAGAAAAAATTGTACCCTTTATGACCATATTTTATATCGGGGCTGCCATTTTGGTATTAGCAGCAAATATTACCCGCCTTCCCTCCATATTGTATTCCATTGTTTGCAGTGCATTTTCTCCAAAATCGATTTTGGGAGCGGGGACTGGGATCACTGCCACAATCGCGGCCAGCGTTGGGACAAGCCGGGGTATTTTTTCCCACGAGGCGGGGCTGGGGAGCGCCGCCATAGCTGCAGCTGCTGCAAAAACCGATTCTCCTTGTAAGCAAGGACTGGTATCGATGTCAGGGGCTCTACTTAGTGTGGTAGTTTGCACGATGACCGGTCTAGTCATATTAATCGCAACGGATAGGTCTTCCCCTCTGGAAGGAGCAATACTGACATCGCAGGCATTTGCCCATGGGCTAGGAATGCCAGAAGTTGGCAGGATCATAGTTGGGTTCAGCATCATATTGTTTGCATTTACAACCATTATCGGGTGGAATTATTACGGTGAACAATGTACCCAATTTCTCTTTAGACCCAAGGCCATAGTGCCCTACAAAATACTATTTATTTTCTTCGTTGCTATTGGTCCATTTTTCAGGATTAATGCCATTCTATCGTTGGCTGATATCGTAACAGGGTTTATGGCCATTCCAAACCTCATAGGCTTAATCGGTTTAAGGAAGGCAATTCTTCAGGCAACAAACATATTTTTTTCGAAGTCGAAGAAACATAACGGATAAAATACAAACAGCGCCTAGACTTCGCACGCTTCGCCTCAATTTTTAGCATTAATTGTCACGAAATAATTTTTTTTAAAAAAAACTTGTAAATTCATCAAAAGTAATAATGTTGCCCTTCTAGCGCTAGGGTCAAGAGATCCCGTGATTTTTGTTGTATTAAACACAGCAATTTGGCGGAGTTTGTGGATAATCTTCTACTGCTCGAGTGTATGTTTTATATGCTTCAAAATCATGAAAATGTAATAAATTAATGAACAAAGTTGATATAATTTCCAAATTTGGAAAAAGCGAAAAAGATACAGGTTCGAGTTGTGTTCAAATAGCTCTTCTTACCCATAGGATTAAACATTTAACAGAACACTTAAAGGTTCATAGGAAAGATTTTCATTCCCGCCGTGGTCTTGTTGCAATGACGAATCGTCGTAGAAAGTTGCTAGGCTATATGAAGTTTAATGACCCTGAAGGTTATAAAGAAGTAATTCAAAAGTTGAACTTGCGTAAATAATGTACAAATGAATTTTTCTGCAATGGAGCAGGTTGTTGCCAGGAAATCGATGGTAAATCTTGGTATTATCAAAGACAATGAAGAAATAATTAAATATAAGGAAATAATAGATGAATCATAAATATGAAGTAGAGATCGATGAGTTTTCGATGAAATTTTCTGCGGGAACATTGGCCAAGCAGGCGAATGGTGCGGTATGGGTAACTTCCGGCGAAACAACGATTTTGGTGACTGCAACGGCTGCTAACACATTACGTCCCAATCAAGATTTTTTCCCATTGTCCGTTGACTATCGTGAGAAATTTTCCGCGGCAGGTCGCATGCCTGGTGGTTATAACAAGCGGGAAGGTAGACCATCGGAAAAAGAAGTTTTAACGGCTAGAATGTGTGACCGTCCCCTACGGCCACTTTTCCCAAAAGGTTTCTTGAACGAGGTCCAAGTCATGGGGACCCTCTATTCGACGGATTTAAAGAATGAAGCTGATGTTTTGATGGTAAATGGAGCATCGACGGCTTTGATGTGTTCGAACATACCGTGGAATGGACCGATTGGATGTGTCAGAATTGGAGAAATCGATGGCAAATTTGTCGCAGGTCCAACCAATGAACAAATGTTTTCGTCTACCCTCGATTTAATATACGTCGGCAATGAGTTTAATATGATGATGATCGAAGGTAACGCCGATCAAATTTCAGAGGAACGCTTTATCGAGGCCCTAGAATTTGGACAACAGCAAATACAACCGATTATCGCTGCCCAGAAAAAATTAGCCGCCCTGGTTGGTAAACCAAAGAAACAGTTTGATTTGGTTTTGCCAAAGGAAGAAATTGTCAAAATTTGTGCTACCTTCGTTGACAAGCTAAAGAATGCGGTGTTTCAGGATGGTAAGTTGGAGCGTGAAAATGCGGTTATGGTAATTAAAGAGGAGGCCAAAGCTGCCATAGTCGAAAAATTAGGGGAAGCGGAATTCTGCGAAATATCGCTCAACATGGCATTCGAAGAACTACAAGAAGAATTATATAGAAACAATATCCTCGACAATGGCCGCCGTGTAGATGGTCGCGGGTTAACAGAATTGCGCCCTATTGAATGCGCGACGGATGTATTGCCAGTCGTCCATGGCTCTTCACTGTTTCAGCGGGGAGAAACACAAGCCTTGGTATCGCTGACACTGGGATGTTCCGACGGTTCCCAAGAAATCGATGCCATTACGGGGGGCGTCCAATCAAAATCCTTCTACCTACACTATAATTTTCCACCATTTTCCGTCGGAGAAACCGGTAAAATTGGGACCGTTGGACGGCGTGAAATTGGTCATGGTGCATTGGCAGAACGTTCCCTGTCGCCCATAATTCCATCCGAAGACATTTTCCCCTATTCCATCCGCATAGTTTCTGATATTTTGGAATCGAATGGGTCATCCTCCATGGCAAGTGTCTGTGGCGGCTGTTTAGCCCTTATGGATGCGGGAATCCCCATTACTGGCACTGTGGCCGGTATTTCCATTGGGCTAGTAACTCGTAACGATAAGAACGGAAATATTTCCAAGCACGTAATTTTAACCGATATCATAGGAACCGAAGATCATTTTGGCGACATGGATTTTAAACTCTCTGGGACTAGAAATGGTATTACTGGGGTTCAGCTCGACCTGAAAATTCAAGGATTGCCGATCGAAATTGCCAGAGTAGCAATTGCACAAAGTAAGAAAGCAAGGATGCAGATCTTGGACATCATGGAATCTGTCATCCCTGGCCCACGGGAGAGTCTAAAGCCAAATGCTCCGAAAATTCACAGCATGAAAATCGATCCTGATAAAATCGGTGCTTTGATCGGACCGGGAGGAAAGAATATCAAACGAATAACGGAAATAACTGGGGCTCAAATCGATATCAATGAGGACAATAGTGGAAAAATCCTGGTATTTGCCCCCAATGAAGATGCTTTGGAGCGTGCCGTAAAGGAAATTAGTTTGGTCTGTTCCGAAATAGAGGAAGGGCAAGTCTATAGAGGAAAGGTTGTGTCAATCAAAGAGTTTGGGGTTTTTGTCGAATGTTTACCAGGGAAAGAAGGACTTGTCCACGTTTCTGAAATGGCAGATTTTCGGGTGGAAAATCCAGCGGACATTTGCAAAATTGGTGATGAAATTATCATTAAGTGCATCGGTGTGGATGACAAAGGCCGCGTCAGGTTAAGTCGTCGAGCTGTAATTTGTGAGGCCAAAGGTATTCCCTACGAAATGACTACGCCAAAATCGTCCCATGGTGACAAATTTCAACGTTCCTCAAGTCGCCCTAGAAATGGCCGATCTTCTGGAGGTGATCGGGAAAGACGTTTCAGGAAAGATTTTCGAGGTGATGGTGATAGGCGTGGATTACAGGGTGACAGGAGAGATAACCGTAGCGATAGGAGAGGGAATTAAATCATAAATGTGGTTACCTTCAAAAGTTGGTACAAGGTGGCCTGTGGAGTAAGGATGCTTTTATTTAGGATGCCGCTATGCCGACTTTCCTGGTCCATGTGCCGTCCCATCCCTTTCTTTAAGAGAGGCGCTCATCTTTTTTAATTTTTATTTTCTTGAGTACCTGGCTATAGCCACATGCTCAACCGTTTCCTTGATAGTATATTTTTATTTACCACCCCAATTTTGAGCTGCATAGAAATTTTGCGGATTGCAATGTGTTCTCATCAGCGGTGAAGCTTCCCATTGGTCCGGTTCTATCACCAGATCCTGATCCATTAATTCTTGAGCTCTTGCCTGCAACCCTTCAGCTCTTGCCATTGCTGCACTAACTTCAGGCCTCGTTAGCCCACACTCTTGATACATAGCTTGCAATCTTGACAAGTTAATGGCCATTATCACTGAATACATTTCTCGATCTATGACAGGAGGTATGCAACAACAATTTTGCGGAGTATTCGTTGGGAATGACAAATCGTGGTCGATTCCAATGGGACCATCCTTTGTTACTATTATATTACTCCAATGCCTGTCGATTTGCCCCGTTAGTACGTCTTGAATTTGTATCCACGTTTCCCAGCGTACGAACTCGTTGTTAAAGAAATCAATGGAATGTTCGTTGACATTGTGGCGTAAGGTCTCACCTTCTAACATTTCCGTAGCGATGGAAGGGATCCCTTCCATTTCCGCTGCGGAAACGGTGGCTATGACATGCGGAACATCTACTCCCACTTCCCTCCGTTGACCAATAGCACAAAGCATATCTTGTCCTTGAGGTTGCTTGATTACGCCTATAGCTCCCGCTTACTGTCCCAATCTGCCGTACTGAGGCGTTGACAGTTCGTACAAACACACCTGGATTTTCTTCTTTTTTTGATTGATCGCATGGTTTTAATACTATCGGTCCCGATGCCTCCTCTCCATCTACCCCTGGCTTCGTATGGGCAAGGTATACGGTATTGAAGCCCCGTTGCCAAGTACTTTTACCTCAGGAGGGGTATTCATTTCCAGCCTAACCTGACCGCATGCCTTAGCATCGAGCAGTATTTCAAGGGATTCCGTTTGAAGAGCAACGTCACGACAGTGGAGATTGAAATCACATTCATTTATGGAAAAATCCTCACCCGAATAATCCTATAATCGGTGTACTACACAATGTCCGCAACATTAACTTCAGATTTAATACTTTATCTTTGGTCAAATCATTTTGTTGTACAAAACTTTTTACATTGCCTAAGAGCCTGCAGATTCCCGGAGCACGGGAACTCATATCGTCGATGGACATTGGTTGAACATGACTGGCTATCTCCGAGAAAAAAGTTGAGAATTCTTGCTGCCTTGCTGTTTCGGCAGCTAATTGTTGAACAGCTTCGTTAACTTGGTCTGAAAAAGATTGAAGTTTTTGAGTAACCACTTGTCCCTTATTATAGGTAAAATCTGCAGCGCATGTTCGCCTGCCTAAAGATGTGTACTCAATTTTGATGTTGGTTCCTTGAAATGCCCATATTCCAATGGGGGTTGCTGTTACCGTACATTTATGACCGTTTATCATTATTGTTTTAGATACAGCAATGCCTTTGCTTTGAGCCTCATTTCGTAAGTTCTCGATTTTCTTTTTCTGTGAGAGTGAATCCATCTCCTTTTATGGTAGCCACTTTTACAATTTTTACGAGAAAATTTTGCAGCCTTTCCCGGAACCAGTCGGAATGTAATTGGAGCGAAGGGAAACCACGCATCCCACCTATACGTTACACAATCCGCTTATTCTGACGTTTGTGCAGCTATTATTGCCTTCAATTTTCCTCTTTTCCTTTGAGATTAGTGCATAACTAGAATGAAATTGGCAGAGATAAAGGGATTGGAGTGTATCAATGTCCTCTGATATTTTTGGAAATCTCAAACATTCCATCGTATCGTTTGAATGCCAATCCTCGAATTTCGAGCATTTGCAACGTGTACATTACTTTATTCGCCGGCAGTTCGGAAAGGGTTATTACCGCATCTATTGGGGCGGATTTTTCTCGCAATAAAATTTCATAAACCTTTCTTTCCATGGGGCATGAAATCTGTGGTATTGGGATATTTAAGTTTTCATTTTCAGGCGATGAAAGTGATAGTATGGCCTGCTTTGGTGAGTCGTCAAGGTAGGGCAAGTCCTCAAAAATATCGTCGATGCATGTTAACATGGTAGCTCCTTCTTTGATAAGAGCTAGGCAACCGGAACTAGATGATTGATCAATTCTACCAGGAACCGCGAACACATGCCTGCCATATTCGGTTGCAAATTTTGCAGTTATCATGCTACCTCCGAATTTGTCGGATTCCACAATGATCACCGCATGGCATAACCCTGCAATTAGACGATTACGTATGGGAAATGTTTGTTTGTCAGCATGCCTGCCCAATGTAAATTCAGATATGATTGTTCCCTTTTCTGCTATTCTTTTGTATAGGGTAGCATTTTCGGTAGGATAAATTACATCGATTCCATTCCCTAGAATTGCGATGGTTTTTCCGTTGGCAGCCAGTGCGCCTTCGTGGGCTGCCGTGTCAATTCCGCGAGCCATTCCACTAACTATGCAAAATTTCCGCCTTGCCAATTCCATTGCTAGCATTCTTGCCGTTTCGAGACCATATAATGTGTTTGTCCTCGAGCCTACGATTGCTATATTTCTCGCCCCATTGTTGTTTTCTCCAATGGCGTAAAGCCCCATGGGGGCATCGTGGATTTCTTTCAGTAGTATCGGATAATCGTTGTGGCTAATATGTAAAAAGCGGCCTCGCAGTGCGAGCAAACTTTTCTCTTCATGCTGTAAATCGAAATATTTGGAGTAATTCCGTATGCAATCGATAGCCTGATGGTCAAGCCCAGAAACTGCTTGGAGTTGATCATTTGTAGCGGAAAAAATTCGTCGGGCATCTCCACGGAAATGTGCCAATAATTTCTTGGCGGCACATGGTCCAACGTGAGGCAATGCGTTCAATACCATGAAAGATTGATTTTCCGAAAGTCCCGACATGAAGTGATATATGCCATACGAAACAAATTTTTGCAAGGAGATTTTTAATATTACCCGCGGATTGCCACGCAATAATCTGGGAAAGCCGAATCAAATGTATCCTTTGACTAGGCGACTTTCCAATCAACCATGTTAAGCCGTAGGGAATTGATTTTGTTCCAGGTTTCTCGGGTGACCGTTATGAGTAAGTTCAAGGGTACATGTACGGGAGGAATGTTATGGGCACCGTTCCAACCGATGGTGAGAATTCGCTTCGAGTGCCTATCGGTTAACCAGAATTTCACGTGATGCTTCTGCACGCCAAATGTTTCTGGAAGGCTACTGATTATAATATTTTTCAGTAGAAAAATAGGTTCCGGATTTCTTTGTCCGAATGGCTGCAAAGTTTCCAACTCTTCCACGAAATTATTGTCGATGTCTTCCAATGTCAATTCGTAGGAGTATTCTATTTTTTCGTGTTCGGGCTTGCCGGTCGAATGTTTTTTCACAGCCTCGTTAAACTTTTTCCTAAAGGCATCGATGTTTTCCGGTCGGATGGATATTCCAACTGCATAGGGATGACCACCCCATGTTTCCAAATATTCCGAACAGTCACTCAAAATGTCGATCAAATTTATGCCATGCATACTCCTACCCGAGCCTTTTGCTAAATCACGCTCGTAGCCTAAAACAATGCATGGTTTGGCGTAATCCCTCGCGCATTTACCACTGACAATTCCTACAACACCGGAATGCCAGTTTGGGTCATATAGAACAATTCCGTCATCATCGATGTAATTGTTTTTGAGTATTTCTTCCGCTTGTTCGGTTATTTCTTTTTCAATTAATTGGCGTTCTTTGTTCGTTTCATCGAGTTCATAGGCATAGGTCATGGCTTCATCGAAGTTATTGCTCAGCATCATGCTAATGGGTAGAACAGCATCGGTAATTCGTCCGCAGGCATTCAACCGTGGACACAGCTTGAAAGAAACGTCATGTTGACCGATATGGGCATCGATCGGAATATCAGCAGACTTACATAGCGCTTCAATCCCTGGACGACGATATTTCCCGCTAAGAATTTTTAATCCAAATTTGCAGAAAATTCTATTCTCATGGATCAATTGTGCCATATCAGCGATGGTCCCAAGGGTCACGAGGTCGAGATCATGCCTTAATGAATAGTTAAATACCCGCTGATCATTCGCTTTCCTCAAAACTTTTAACAGAGCATGGCACAGCTTAAAAACTAGCCCCACCGAACATAATACCTTATATTTGTCATTTTCTTTGCCATCATCTATGTGGGGGTTGACGATGCAGCATTTGGCAAGCGGTAACGCTTTTGCCTGGTGGTGGTCAACGATTAAAACTTCGATGCCATGTTTTTGAAGAAATTTCACTTCTTCGGCGGAATTTGTACCACAATCGAGGGCTATGACCGTATCATATTTCTTCCCCGAAAGAATACGTTCTATGATTTCGCTGGATAGTCCATACCCTTCATAGGCACGGTTAGGTACGAAAAAATCAGGAACTATGCCGAAATTTTTCAACACGTTGGTTAGGAGTGTTATGCTGGTAATGCCATCGACGTCATAGTCTCCTATAATTGCAACGTGTAGCCCATTGTCTATTACCTGGCGTAGTATATTTATCGCCCCATCGATATTTTTAATCCTAAACGGGTTGTCCAAATATGTCAGTTTCGGCCAGAGGAATTTTTCAGCTTCCAGCTTTGAAGTAATGCTCCGTTGGACCAATATTACACACAATAAAAAACTAATATTTAATGACTTATATAATTCCTCTGCCGTGGATTTATCGTAGGGAATCCGTGTCCAAAATTTTTCTATCATTGCCTATTTCCAGTATATCAAGTTTATATCGCATTACTCCCAATGACAGTTGCTCTATTACCCCTATGCCAGGCATAAAACACTGGACTGGCGATGAAAATGGAAGAAAATGTTCCGATGATGACACCTATGGAAAAGACCAATGCAAAGTCGACGACCACACCCGACCCAAACACATATAGGGCCAATGCAGCCAGGAATGTCGATGCACTCGTAAGTATGGTGCGGGAAAGCGTCCTATTAATTGATAGGTTTATGATATCTTTCAAAGCTTTGACCTTATTTATCCTCAGTTCTTCACGAATTCGATCAAAGACGATAATGGTATCGTTTATCGCATATCCAACAACCATAAGAATGGATGCGATCATCGGAGCAGAAATCTGATGCCCCAATGCTAAATAGATTAGTATCGTTATGACAACATCTGCAATCGTAGAAATCACCGCTCCAATTCCATATCCTGTCTCAAATCGAAAGGAAACGTAGATCATAACACCAACCATTGATAATATTACGGATATGAGGGCGTTCAATTTTGTCCCTTGGCCAACGGAAGCCCCTATTTCAGTTTTTCTGACTAAGAATGGTCTGGAGTCCTGGAAGTGATTGCTTAGGTGGTCAAAAAACTTTGCCCCCTGGCCTTCGGGTGTTTGTATGCGTAGGATTTCCGAATTGTCGGCCATGGACTTTTGATAGACGGAAGTGACTTCCCCTATACCGTGCTCCGATGCCAATTTATTGATTGTGTTTATGGGAATTTTTTTCTCAAATGTTACGGTAATTTCGTCCCCTCCCGTAAAATCAATGCCATAAATCTTGGTACCTCGGAATCCTATGATAGCGATGCAGGCAAGAGCTACGATTGTGTATATTCCAACGGTCAATTTTGTGTATGCTAAAAAGTCGCAGAAAGCTGGTTTTATTCTAAAGTCAGGGATAAGTTTTTTGGTCAGGTCCTTTTCCACTAAAAACCCTAGCAGTCCCTTGCTCAGCATCAAGGCACAAAACATCGTCGCAAAAATTCCAATGGACAAAATTACTCCAAATCCTTTTACCGGTCCAACCCCAAAATATATGAGAATCACCGCCGTTAGCAGTGTTGTCAGGTTTGCATCAAGGACAGTAGAAAATGCTTTTTCATGCCCTGAGGCTAGAGCAGCTTTCAGAGGCTTGCCGCTAAGAAGCTCTTCCCGTATCCTTTCAAATATCAGAATGTTGGCATCAACTGCCATTCCAATCGTTAGGACTAGCGCTGCGATACCGGGCAGTGTAAGCGTTCCCCCAATAGTTGCCATCACACCTAATACGATTATAACATTCGCCATGACTGCGATCAGAGATATGATTCCAGCGGTGTGATAGAATACCAACATGAAAATGGCTACAACGACGGTTCCTATTAGCATTGCCCGTAGGGAACTTATCCTGGCATCTTCCGCTAGGGATGGTCCGATCTCACTTAGTTCGACAAATTTTAGTTCAAATTCCAATGGATTATTGAGAATATTTGATAATTCAAAAGCATCCCGCTGGGAAAATTTTCCACTAATACTCGCACGTCCGTTCGTGATCGCAGAACGAATGGATGGGGCCGAATATAATTTCCCATCCAACACGATACCGAGTCGGCGATTTATGTTATCGGCCGTGACTTTTTTAAAACATCTAGCTCCTTCTTCCGTCATCGTCAGAGAAATTTCGTATTCGCCATATTGACCAATAACCACACCAGCATGCTTTACCATGCTTCCGGTCATGTCTGGGATTTTTTTGACAAATGCATACTCTTCCTCCCTACTATCTCCATGGTCGCCTTCGAACACTAAAACCTCGTATCCAATTGGAGCACGTTCAGATTTTGATTTTGGTATAAGGGTAGGGTGTAACAATTTGAACTCGAGCTTGGCTGGCTTTTTAATTGTATCGACGATTTCCGGATTGTCTTTCGTTGAAATACCCGGCAATTGAATCTCTATGCAATTTTTGCCAAACACCCTCAACAACGGTTCTGAGACCCCCAATCCATCGATGCGCTGTCGAATAATATCGATTGCCTTATTCAGCTGTTCTGTTTTTTCTGAAGTTCCTAAATTTTCAAACTTTGAATCATCAATTTTCAATACGCAGGAAACGCCACCTTTTAAATCGAGGCCCTGTTTAATTTTTCCCTTCGAATCCGCTAGCAGGGTATTCAATAAAATTTTATTTTTTTCGGAGAGGTTCTTGATATCGTCGACAATTTTATTTTTGAAAAATCGTGACAGATCTATTTTTTCAGCATTTGCGATGTCGCGAATGGCCAGGAACAAACTTTTGGACTGCCCAACCTCCAGCCTTTCGTGTGCTCGCCGCATAAGTTCTTCAAATGCTGCCTTGTCGTTGACTACGCAACTCGCAAGATATTGTTCCGGTATTTTGTCGTGGATAGGCAATATGCTCTGAACAGCAAGAAGAATAATTACCAATGACGACAAAATTCTGTAAAACGACTTCCAGTTGCGCATATGATCTACTCTGATTTTTCTGATTTATCTAGCTTAGCCTGTATGTATGATCTAAAAATTTCAATCTTTGTATCATCTGCAATTTTCAGAATGAACCTTTGACCCTTGACATTGGCGATTGTCCCAATGATCCCCGAGGTGGTTACTACCTTGTCTCCCGATTTTAGACCATCCAGCATTTTTTGCTGTTCCTTTTGCCGTTTCCTCTGGGGGACCACTAGCAAAAAACACATGCCCGCTATTAGCAGTACGTACATGATTAACACCTGCCAGCCAGAACCTGTACTTTGTACCTGTGCCATAATAGTTGCCGTAAAATGCAAATGATCCATGCTTTGTCCTTTTTCCAGAAGGCTAGATCTCGAAATTTCTTAATCAAGAAAATAAATTTAAAAAATTTACCATCCCAGGCGATCTCATAGGAAAATTTTTATGTAAGCTTTTTCCCTGAGTTTTTTTATGTAATGCTCCTTCGCTTCCTTTTGATACTTTGCGACTAGAATGTTTTCGATATCACTGCTCACTTCATCTAACGTGAACTTTTTGGCAGGTTTTTCATCGGCCACGAACAATATATAAGCCGTACCGTCTAGAAATATGGGGGTTGTATATTCACCTACGCCAAGTCTCCTTAGGACATCTGCAAATTCCGGTATCATATCGTCGACACGAACCCATCCAATGTCGCACGATTTTGGACTATCACTAAAAGTTTTTATGATGGTATGTATTTTATCACCAGATTCAATGGACTGTTTCAGGTTTGATAATTTCGTTTGTAATTCTTCATCAGTGCAATTTTTCCCCGAAAGGGAAATTTTTTTAACAAAAATTTGCCTATCTACGATGAAATCTTGAATGTGTTCATTGTAGTATTCCTTTATTTTCGTCGGGCTCACCTCAGACTTTGACTTTTGTACTTCTGACAGAACATAGTTAACTATTGCACTTTCCCTGATATCCTTTTTGAACTCCCTAACGGATTGTCCATTTTCACGCAAATATTGTGCAAAAGCCGTCCTATCATCATTAAATCTGTTGTGTATATACGCCTCATATTCCTTTTTTTCATAGTGATCCGACATTTGCCCACCCTTGGATTTAAAATCTCCAACAATGAGGATTCTTTCGATGAATGCATTCAGGACGAATTCCTGATACTCCCGAATTCTCTTTTGAAAATCTGCCTGGGACCTGGATATTCTTTGAATTTCTGGTATAAAATAGGACACTTCCCGCATTAATCTTGTCATCGTAACTATTTCGTTATTAACAATTGCTGCGATATCATTGGCATACACAGGCACTTGAAATTCTTCTATCGGTTGCTCTAACATGCCTTGGTTAGGATTTTCGGCCCGATCTTCAGCTGCTTCAAGGGAAAACATTCCCAGTAAAATTATCAAAAAAGAAACAATCCTTTTTCCCGAAAAAGCTTTTATAAAAGACATGACTCGACTATGAAAATGGGCAGAAATTTTTCCATTCTTTTTTTCGTACACTTGACAATCCTTGAAAATAGACCTTTTTACGTGTTCCATACATGGCACATTTGTTAAAGATTCTGTATTTGGGAGATTTGGTTGGCCGGCCTACGAGGGAATACATAGTGAAAAGCTTGCATGGGATAAGAAAAGTACATGGCATTGATGTGGTCATTGCAAATGCTGAAAATGCTACTTCGGGTGCTGGACTTACCCGTGAACATGCCGAATTGTTACATTCCGTTGGCATAGATTTGATTACTCTCGGGGATCACGTTTGGGATCGCAATGGCTTTGAGCGGGATATTGATAAGTTGGAATACATTTGCCGGCCTGCCAATTTACCCAAAGAATGTCCCGGAAGAAATTTTATTACCTTTGTAAAAAATGGCACAAAAATCGGAGTTTGTGTGGTTCTGGGACGCCAATTCATGAAGATCAATGCTTCGTGTCCTTTTGAAGCCATGGAAAGAATTTTACAGGACAAAAGCAATGATGTGGATATTTTGCTCGCTGAAATTCATGCCGAAGCAACGTCGGAAAAAATTGCATTTGGGTGGAATTTCGACGGCAAAGTAACCGGCATTGTGGGAACTCATACCCATGTTCAGACATCCGATGAACGCATTTTACCGAACGGAACCGCATATATCACGGATCTCGGCATGTGCGGACCCCACGAATCCGTCATTGGGCGTGAAATTTTGTCCGTTCTTCATAGTATGAAATTGAGCATGCCGCAAAAATTCGAAGTGGCTTCCAACGATATCCGCCTAAATGGTGTAATATTGACCATTAACAGCCATTCTGGTTTAGCCACTAAAATTGTGAGATTTTCCGAGCGAATGTCCTAATGTGGTATTGCGAAAACAAACATGGATACCGAAAATATTTTCCAATATCCATATTTCAATTGAGGGCTTTCCAACCCTCGCCCGTTCAAAAAAGTGGTTTATACTTGATATTGTCTTGCTGGGGCGGGATCAAATGCTGGGGCGGGATCAAATTCCTGTTCCCTCAGAATAGGATCAGACTCTTTGCAGAACCTATTTATTATTTGAGTTTCTATGGCGGGCCAAAGCGCGATTAGTGAAGCCGACCAAACACCATAGGCACCCGTAGCATTATTTTGAGTATATAGTATGCCTCCTATTATTGCTCCCGCAAGGCTTAAAAGACCACCTCCACATCTGGATCCCTGAACCACCGTCTTTTGGGTATCAGTCAAATGTCTACGTGCATCGAAACCATCAATCATTAGACGGTCGTCTGGTCCTACATATCCTTGAGCAACAAGGGAAACATGCCTTTGGTCCAAAGGTGCTCCTTGTACTGCATTTCTACTAGCGGTTTCGTAAAACCCTCGTAGTTGTTGTACTGCTTCTCTGCTTATATCTACACCTGGAAGGTTTGGTATTTGTACAGAATATCTCCGCCTCAGGTGATGTGTATCTGGGCGAGGTAGTTGCCTTTGAGGGCCAAATTTTGCTGCAGGTGCAGGTGGTTCACCTAGCAAAGACGAGTCGCCCATCGATGAACTGCCTACTAAAAGAGAATCATCCAACGATCCCGTGTACGGCCTATATGCTCCATCTATGCTATGAATTCTTTTTTCCATATATTTCCTCCTATTGTTAAAGTTTTATCAACTGTACTTTTTTTATTTCAAATGTCAAATTTTTTACATAAAAGAGTCTATCGCATCAGCGATACCTTTAACCCTAATTGCTAAAAAAAAAGATACTTCATGAAAATTTTAAAAATAGAAAAACCAGAGAAAGGAATGGGGAAAAATTATCTTCCCATGGGGGATTCAGATGGCGTAGTTGTTTGGCGATATTTTGGGAAATACGGGCAGGAAAATTATGGCATAGGCGGAATCAAAACAAGTATACAAGAGTGAGCTAGAAATATTTGATCAACTTAGTAAAATATGGAATTTGGTATCGAGCGGGAAATTATTTACCATCATTTCCAATAGCGCCAACGGGACAACTATTCATCGCTTCTTCACACAAAGCTATCTCCTTTGGTGTCTCGGGTTGTTTCACAACAATCGAACTGCCCGACTCTTCATCTCGCCCAAAACAGTCAGGACAAACCTCTCTGCATAGATCACAATCTATACACTGATCATCCACATAAAACTTGCCAGGGACACTTCCCTCAACTCTATTCTCTTTCACTGCCACAGGAGATCATTGAAATATACCGAAACCCATAGTCAATAAACTTTTCAATAAAATTTTAATTTTATTGTAATTCGGACTAATAGAGATTCTCTGCGTTTTGATTGGCTTTTTGGAGCAATCATAGTTGTCCTACAAACCGGTACCTTTTTGGGAAAGTATGAAATGCGAAGCTCTATTAGTACAATGTTTCTTTGCTTCTTTTACATTTTTTATCGCCTGCAATCCATGAGCTTATATGGCTTTTATGCCTGGCTGCCCGATCAGGACTCGAACCTAAACAAACGGAGTCAGAATCCGTTGTGTAATTATTGTATAAATATGGGGAAAACTGTTAATTTCTTTCAAACAAAGGTATTCGTACTTGACAAGGATTGTAATTAATTGTACCAAATTGTTAAAAATTGCTTAAAATTGCCGCTATGTTGAGGGAATATTGAGGGAATAAATTTAACTAAAGAAAAATATATATGAAAAAACAAACAGAGATAAATTTTACCAAAGTAGCCCTTCTGGAACTGCCAGTTCCATCAAAGGGAAAAATTAAATTTCACGATACGAAAGAAAAAGGATTAAGTTTATATGTAACAGCGACCGGACATAAGAGCTTTATGATACGAAGGAGAATAAAAAGACAGCAAAAAGAAATAATCCTAGGACACTTTCCTGATATGACAGTGGAATTAGCAAGGAAGGAAGCCCAGAAAATAAAAGGACAACTAGCGGAAGGGAAGAACCCCTATGAAGAAAAAGAAAAACTAGCTGCTGAGAAAACATTTGGAGAAGCATATGAGCTGTTTATAGAAAAGTATGCAAAGATAGAAAACAAACTTCGCACACAGAAAGATATAAAAAGTCGCCTAAAAAAAGTATTGCCCCATTGGTCTCATAGACCCCTTTCCTCCATAACCAGATATGAAATGCAAGACATGCATGCACGCATAGGGAGAGAACATGGTAAATACGAAGCAAACCGGGCATTAGCTTACATTCGAGCGATCTACAACAAAATGATAGAATGGGGATGGGAAGGGACGAACCCAGCTGCTAAAATACAGAAGTTCAAGGAGCAGAAGAGGGATAGATTCATATTGCACGACGAACTGCCGAAATTCATGGAAGCAGTGGAAGCGGAACCAAATAGAGACATGAGGGATTTCTTTTTGATGTGCCTGTATACGGGAGCTCGCTGTGGGAATGTACTGAGCATGCGATGGGAAGACATAGATTTCTCCATAAACGAGTGGAGGATACCTGATATGAAAAACGGAGAACCTGTGAGAATTCCGTTAATAGAAGAAGCTCTAGAAGTTCTTAGCAATCGCCTACACCTAAAGGAATCGACGCCCTGGGTATTTCCAAGCAGAGAACATAAAAAAAGTAAAAGTGGGCATTTGGAAGAACCCAAAGCAGCCTGGAAAAGGATACTGGACTGAGCGGGTCTGAAGAACCTACGAATCCATGACCTAAGGAGAACATTGGGTAGCTATCAAGCAATAGCCGGAGTAAGTCTAGTAGTAATAGGGAAGTCATTGGGACACAAGTCGCCTCAATCCACGGCAATCTACGCACGACTGTCCAACGACCCTGTGAGAGCATCCATGGAATCCGCCCTTGATTTTTATCGGAAAGAGAAAGAGAAGGATATCAATAATAGCATCAACTATGAAACCATCAACTTCTCTGGTGTAAGCAACGGCAATGACGAATGAGAGAACTGATAAACTAAAGCAGACACCATATCCTTTGGAAGATATGGGCCATTTGGAAGGATATTGTCATAGCTAATCACCTTGTTTATACTAGCCGCTAACCTGGAAACCATAAGCGAAGAAACATACGACTGGTTGTAGGTATTGTCGGGGATTAGGTAAGTATAAAACGAGGTCGTCGGTTCGATCCCGATCGACTCCACCACAACAAAATCTTATAAATTCAGGCCTGACAGGTAATTGGAAAAATACAAAACAGAGTACCAGAGAAAGACCATTGTTTCAAGGTTGCTTCATTTTTCATGGTGTGCAAAAAATATACAGAACACTCGAATAAAGCAGAACAAAATAAAACAAAAGAAGCGCCAAAAAGAGCAACAAATCATACAAGCGG